>CAZDDH010000130.1:0-20173 GCA_964504165.1 uncultured Rickettsiales bacterium
GCAATTCGCCGCCGGGAGTAGGAGCCCGGGAGCACAAAAAGCCGCCCACACGGACCCCTTCCGTCCATCGCCTGTCTATCCATCTGGCAGCTGACAACAGCAAACCCGGCGGCACCGAGACGGGCCGTCGCCCCGGAGGATGGAACGATGAAGACGACTCGATGGATCAAGGTTTTGGCGATGGTCACGCTCCCGATGCTCTGCCTGACGCTGGGCGTGGGCGCCAAGAGACACAAGGCGGTCGTCCGGGCTACCTTGGGTGACGGCCAGGTCCTGTATGGCGACGTCAAGACCAGCAAGCTGTCCCTGGAGAGCAGCCTCGGCGTGCTGAGGATCCCGATGGAGGACATCGGCGAGGTGGGCCCGGTCGAAGGGGCCCAGCTGGGCGAGTCCGAGGACCACGTCAAGGTGTTCCTGCGGGACGGTTCGGAGCTGGTGGGCAAGTGGCAGGAGCCTGAGCTGGCGATGGGGATCCGGGTCGGCAAGGACGACGTCCGGGTCGATCTACCCATGGAGCAGCTGCAGCGTCTGCAGACCCAGGGCAGCGAGATCTGGCCCCAGGGATCCATCTACCGGGTGCGGACCAGCCACGGCGACGATTTCCTGGTGGACGCCAAGCAGTCCCGTTTCACCCTGCAGAACGACCTGGGCGAGTTCTCCCCCGCCCTCGCCGACTGTTCCTCGGTCCGTCCCATCGGCGATCCCGAAGGCGACTGGCGTATCGTGCTGGCCACCGGCACCGTGCTCATCGGCCAGGTCAAGGGCAACCAGCTGGAGCTCACCATGCCGATGGGCCCGGACACGGTCACCGTCCCGCTGGCCTCCTTCGTCTCCATGGAGCAGCAGAGCTGGGCCTACGCGCAGAACCGGCCCGCCAAGGTCAACCGCGGCCGCGGGGGTCGGGGTGCCCGGGCATCCGCTCCCCAGTACGAAGGCTGGGACGATCGGGCCGAGGGAGTCATCACCACGGATTCCGTCGATAGCCCCTCTCAGCGCGAGCTGATGGTGGCCCCAGCGGCCGTCGAGGAGCAGGACGGTTTCTTCCAGCGGCACAGCCTGGAGCGGGCCAAGAAGCAGGCGCAGTGAGCGCCGGATTCCACGGTCACGGTCACGAAAAACGGTACACGGTCCACGATCTCACGTTCACGATCTCCGATTCACGGTTCAATCTCCCCACCTCACGGTCACGGTTCCCGATCTTCCCGGATCCATATCATCTCCCGATCTTGTGTTCGTGCGAGGAATGGGGAATGGGGAATGGGGAATGGGGAAGAGGGAGAACGTGAGAGGAAAGATCGTGTACGTGGGCCGTGGGCCGTGACCGTGACCGTGACCGTGACCGTGACCGTGACAGCTTAGCTCGTTGATGAGCCCCGCCCCCCCCTTTGACGGCGCAACCGCAACAGGACCAACCCCATCAACAACCCCATGATCGCCCCCGGTGGGCTCCCCGCAGGATCCAGCCGGCAGGCGCAGTCCGACTCGATGGTGTCCGGCGGGTCGTCGGGCGGATCCCCGGTCTGCGAGTCGTCATCGTCCGCGGTATCGTCGTCGTCGTCGTCCGCCGAGTCGTCGTCTCCCGGCTCGGAGGTGACCGCTGTGTCCGCGTTTTCCCCCTCTACCACGAGGTCCCGGAAATCCCACTCCTCGTCGGCCACGAACACGGCGTAGTAGTACGTGCTCTCCGGGTTGAGGTCCGGATCGACGACCTCGATGGCTTCGCCCCAGGCCGGATCCGTGTCCAGGAACACCACCACCCCGTCCATCCAGTCCACGGGGTAGTGGTCCGCGTTGCGTACCACGACCACGGTCCACAACGGCATCACCCACGGGTTGGTCCAGGTGAGGGTGGATTGGTCCTCTTCCATATCACCGGCCTGGAAGTCGTCCACCGTGTAGAGACCCTCCAGGTCGTGCAGGTGCACGAAGCAGACGTCGTCCAGGGTCCAGCCGCCAAATTCGAGCCCCTGGTCCGACTCCAGCGTCCAGGTCACCCGGAAGCTGTCGTCCTCGTCGCGCAGGTCGTCCACGTACATATCGTGGAGGGTCCACTCGCGGTCGATGAAGTGCACGCCGCCGCCCGGTGTCGAGGGGTTCTCCCACACCACGTGGCCGTTGACCTCGATGCGTGCATGGTCGTAGAAGCCGTCCTCCACCGTGAGCCAGCGCTGGTATTGCAGGCGGACCCGCTCGGCGTCATCGACCCAGACACCGCCCAGGTCCAGGTACTGGAGCATGTTGTTGCTGTACTCGCCGTCGTCGGAGAGATCCGTGCCCCACACCATCGTGCCGGACGTGGCCGCCTCCGGGTCGCCGGTGAGGCCGAGGGGTTCAGAACGCTCCCAGTCGTCATTCCCGCCCTCCGGCTCGTCCGGCGTCCCGGTGTCATGGGTGAACACGCCGTCGGTGAACTCCATGTCGTCGCACCAGATTTCGTCCAGATCCCCGACGAAAAAGCGGTACAGATCCGCCTCCTCGCCGTCATGGGTGGTGAACACGGTCACCTCGTCGTGATCCATGGCCGACAGGTAGTAGTAGACCGTGGCACCGGATGGATACCTCGGGATCTCCCCCGTGTAGCCGGATGCACCGTCCCAGGTCAGCAGCTGTTCGACGAACGGGCCCGCCGGATCCATGGCGTGGTACAGCGTCACGGACTCGGGGTCAAAATCGGAACAGGCCGGCTCCACCACCAGGAACGAAGCCTCGATGGGATAGGAGGTGGCCGTGCCCGGCTGTGTGCCCAGGGCTTCGTGCTCGTAGATGAAGTACCCCAGCTCACCGGGCCCGAGGCCGTGGTCCCCCATCACCTCGGTGAGCAGGCACAGGTGGGGGGTGCCGTCCGTGAGGTCGCCGTTGTCGTCGTCGGCCAGCACCAGCTCATCGTAGGTCTCGGTGAGGCTCGGCCCGCCCCGCAGCACGTCGGTGAACAGCTGGTCGGTGAGCTCCACCCCCGACTCGTAGCCGTACAGCGCGACCATCTCGGCCCGCAGGTCCCACAGGGCAGAGCCCCAGATCAGGCCGTCCGTGTGGACCTCCCCCACCATGTCGACGGGGTAGACCTTGTCTGTATCCAGTTCGCGGATCCAGGTGCCCGGCCCGTAGCACCCCCACCCCAGGTAGGGATCGTCCCAGATCGTCGAGGACAGGTAGTCCGCCGAGCCCTCGCTGACCGTGCCGTCGAACCCGCCCGTCTCGATGAGGTAGTGGTGATAGCCGTGGCCGTATTCGTGGTAGACGACGTCGGAGACACGGCCATAGTTCACGCAGGAGCCGTTGGGGTCTTCGGCGTAGAAGGTCATCGTGCCGTTGTAGTAGTAGGCGTTGCAGGATCCGGCATCGACGTTGACCGTGACGGGGACCACGTCGTTCAGCCAGCTCAGGGCCGGCGCCCGCAGCTCGGCGTAGTCCCGCACGATGCGGACGTGGGCCAGCACGTCGCGGGCGGCGATGGTGGCGTTGGCCTCCTCCCAGAGGAAGTCGTTGCCCGCTCCCACCGTGGCGAAGAAGGTGTCCTCGGGGGTGGCGTTGTTGCCCAGGGACACGTCGAAGATCTGCATCGTCGCGCCCATCATGGCCGTGGTGAGATCCTCGTCCGCCATCCCCGGCACGACGAACAGGCCGGCGGCGTCCGTCTCCACCGTGCCCCCGCTGCCCGTGACCATGATGTCCGGCACGATCGAGGTGAGGATCGGATCATCCACCGTACGCTCTTCATAATCGACGCTGATCGTGCCCTCCAGATCTCGGCGGACATCGTCGTAGCGGTACAGGACCATGCCGGCGCGTGCGTCCACATAGGTCACCAGCACACTGGGCCCCGGCATCCAGACGCGGGAGCGCCAGGCCAGGGCCGGCTTCGGCGCCCGGGCTGGATCTCCGGCGAAGACCACCAGCTCGCCTGGCTCCATCACCTCCAGCCGGCTCGGAGCCAGGTCGGCGAGGGCCTCCTGCAGGGCTTGCTCCCGCCCCAAGGTGGCGCTGGTGGGCACATGGCCCGCAGGGACGGCCCGGTTGCGTACCATGGACAGCCGTTGCCCGTCACGGGTGATCCGCAGGCGGAAATCCACGGTGGCGCCATCCACGACGATGCCATCGATGTGCTGCTGGAAGGTCAGATACCGCACCGATCCCGCCGTGCTGTCGCCAGCCAGCACCAGGGAATCCCCGTCCACACCGAGTAGCCGCTCGTTGCGCAGCAGGAAAGTGGCGGCTTCGTCGATGGCCTCGGCCTCGTCCCACAGGACGCCGGGAGCCAGCAGGGTGTGCGCCTGCCCCGTGAGTTCATCCCAGCGCACAGCCCAGCGGGCGGGCGCACCGTTCCCGCCCGCCTCGATGGCCAGATCACGCAGCGGCTGCGAGGCAGCGGTCATCTTCGCCTGTACGGCTGGATGGTAGTCCAGATGCCGCGAGGGGGGCCCTATCGGCAGTGTGGTTCCGCCAGGTTGGAACGCCGTCGCCAGCCCCGGGGCCAGCAAGGCGAGCAGGGCTCCGAGAAGCCAGGTTGACGCGGGTATCCGCCGGTGTTCGATTCGTCGCATGTTGTCTCCACCAATCTTCGGATCCCCGGTAGCTGGCAGATTGTACCGCCAAACCGCCATGGAGCGCCCGTAAGTCCCTTTCCCACGCGAGAACACCGTGGTATCAACAGCATGTTAGGAACTCGTAATGTCTCGATTGTTGTGCGCAACTGCCATCCTCACGCTGCTGGGACTCGCCGGATGCGCCAACGTGATCGGTAATAGCTGCGAGATCCCGGGGGCCATGAACGATGAGGTCGCCTACCTCACCGGCGTCGATGAGTGCGACGACGCCATGTGCCTCTACTACGAAGACTACGGCACGTTTTGCACCGACGACTGCGTGACGACCGACGACTGCCCCAACGGCTATGTGTGCGAGACCATCGACATGCTGCCCACGGCGTTGGAGGAGTGGCGCTCGCTGTGCATTCCCAATGAGCCCATCGGCGACGACGATGACGACAGCACGGTGCCCTGGGGTGAGCCACCTGTCATCTCCGATCTGGAGATCTGGTCCGCACCGGATGAGGTCAACTGCCTGATCTGGCACCGATTCCACTGGACCGACGTGGACGGCGATCTCAACGGCGCCATCGGCAAGATCGAGTTCATCGACCCGGAAAACCCGGATGTCCCCCACAAGTTCAACTCCAACATCGAGCAGCTGGACACCGAAGAAACCGATCTGCAGTTTTATTTTGTGATTGATGGTGAGAACCTGGCGTACAACACTGCCTACGCCGTATACGTAGAAATCGAAGATCGCGCGGGCAACGATAGCAATCAGCTAGCCGAGGGTGGCTTCACGACACCCAGCGCGACCTGTGAATGAAATCTTCCGAGGAGAACCCCATGAAACTCAAAAATCTGTTCCTCATCCTGGCTGCCCTGCTCTCATTCGTGTTGGTGTTGGGTTGTGATCCCGAAGGGGACGACGATAGCGCAGGAGATGACGACACCGACGCGGTGGATCCCAACGCACCGGTGCTGAGCGAACTGCTGATCCAGAGCGCCGTGAACGGCGACGACGAATGCATGGTCACCGTCAGGTGGGACTGTGATGACGCGGACGGCGACCTGCACGGCTCCACGTTCTACATCTATTTCAGCGAAGAGCTGTTCACCGGCCAGTGGGACATGCAAGGGGTCCCGCCGCACTACTCGGCCGAGTACAGCTACCAGCTCCAGGTGGATGGCCCCATCGCCGAGCCGTCCATCGACTCGGAGTCTGAGTACGACGTGGAACTGTACATGCGGGATCTGTCGGGACTGGAGTCCAACCACCTGACCGAGGACGGTTACGAATCCCCGGACTCGAACTGCTACTAGCCCGTACTTCTATTCGTTACGGTCGGCGGGCAACTCCACCACCGGCCGGAAACCGTAGCCTACCGAGACCGTGGCCGGCGGAGCGCCGGCGCGCGAGGCCACGTGGCAGTGCCGTGATCCGAACGCCCACGAGCCCCCCCGTAGGACCCTGAACGTGGGCATTTCATCGTGCCGCTCGTAGCACCACTCGCAGACTCCCCCGGCCATGTCGCGTACGCCATAGGGTGACTCGTCCA
This sequence comes from uncultured Rickettsiales bacterium, assembly GCA_964504165.1. Taxonomy (GTDB): domain Bacteria; phylum Myxococcota_A; class UBA796; order UBA9615; family CAYRNR01; genus CAZDDH01. Next base: position 6,089 of record CAZDDH010000130.1, read on the forward strand.
CGGGGAAACTCCCCACCGGCTCCGGATGGGGGTCTCCCGCGCGGCTGTCCCGCATCTTGCAGTAGCTCGGATCGAACTGGTAGCCCCACGGGAACAGGCGGCCATCCACACCGCGGGAAGCCTTTTCCCACTCGGACGTCGTGGGCAACCGCCAGATCCGTCCCGTGATGGTGGACATCCACTCGCAGTACGCGACGGCGTCCTCCCAGGACACGGCACAGACGGGCATCTCCGCCTGCCAGCGGATCTCCACGATATCGTGGGGCAGCTCGTAGAGCCCCTCCTCGTTGGTCGTCCAGCAGGGGGCGTCGGCGGCCATGCCACCGCGGCGGACCCGGGGCACGTGCTGGACTGCGCGGCCGGGATCCTGCAGCTGGATCGTGTTGAGGAACTCCAGGTACTGGCTGTTGGTGATGGGGTACTTGGAGATGAAGTAGCCGTCCAGCACCACCTCGGTGGCCGTCCCGCCCATCACCGCATCCGGGTCGTTACCGGAGATGAAACGGCCGGCAGGGACGTATACCAACCCTTCGCCGATGAGCTTGTCCTGGAACAGCTGGACGTTGAGTTCCTTGCGCTGCCGGCGGCCGATGTAGATCGGGAAACGGGTGTCCCGGTACCCCGGCCGGTGGATGATCAGCATGTAGGAGCCCATCGCGATGGGCTCATTGCGCAGCGGGGTGTAGCCCAGGAACAGGTCCTGCCCCGGCTCCAGGATCCGGTCCTGCTCCTTGTACTGGTGGAGGTAGATCTCCGCCTCGTCCGGCATGGACTCGATGGTCAGCCGGCCCTCACCTGTGAGCAGTTTGGTGTAGCGCCCGTCGTCGTAGGTCTGCAGGCGCCGCCGATAGAATTCGGTCTCGCTGTCATCGTCCCGCTGCTCCGACTCCTCGAAACGGGTCCAGTAGAGGTCCGCGAGTCCCTGCCGGGCAGCCAGGTTGTTGGGATCGTGGCTGAGGGCGTGTTCGAAGGCGGTCAGGGCTGCGTTGAAGGCCTCGACAACCTCGGATTCGGTCTCGTCGGCTTGCTCTTCGAGGGACCAGACCTTGCGCTTCTCCCCGCGGGAAGCCCAACCCTCGAGCCGGCGCGCCTCCTGCATCGCCTCGACCCGCTGGGCCAGCAAAACGTCCCGCAGGGCTGCGTACTTGGCAAAGGCCTCCCGCCCCGCGTCCACGCGGACTTCGGCCTCGTCCTTGCGCCGGGCCCCCTCCAGGAACGCCTCCACCGAGTGGTGCAGGTCCAGCACGCTGTCGTACCGATCCACCGGATCCATGGCCAGCGCCTGCAAAATGATCTCTTCCAGCTCCTGGGGGATCGCCTGGCCCGGTGAACGCTTGTGAGGCGGAACCAGGCCGCTGTGCTTCATCCGCCACTGGACCTCGGCGGGGGTCTTGCCGGGGAACGCGTGCCGATGGGTCACGAGCTCGTAGAGGATGGCGCCCAGCGAGAACTGGTCGCTCTTGGGGTCGAGGCGCTCTTCGCGGCATTCCAGCTGTTCGGGCGACATGTAACCAGGTGTGCCCACCAGGGCGCCATCGCGGGTCCGCAGGACGGTCCAGGGCTTGCCCGGCTCGGGCGGATCGTCCGCGTCCGGCGGCGGCATCAGGATGTCCCTGCGCAGTACCCGCGCCAGCCCCCAGTCCATGACCAGGACCTCGTTGAACGGGCCTAGCATCACGTTGGCCGGCTTGAGATCCCGGTGCAACACACCCCGGTCGTGGGCATAGGCGATGGCCATACAGACCTGTAAGAAGATGTGGAGCAGTCGCCGCTGGGTGTATTCGGAGGTGGTGAGTGGATCCCGCTTGCGGATCCGGCGCAGGACCTCCTGCAGCGTGATGCCCCGGACCGCCTTCATCGTGAAGTACAGCCCGCTCTCCTTGAGCACACCGATCTCGTAGACCGGCATGATGTTGGGGTGATCCAGCTGGGCGGTGACCTGGGCTTCGGTGATGAAACGCGCGATGCGCCGGCGGCTGATCTTCTTGCTACGAAGCAGGGTCTTGAGCGCGGTGTTGCGCCTCAGGTTGGGATCCCGGGCCAGCAACACCTGGCCCATGCCCCCACGGCCGAGCTCACCGGTGATCTGATAGCGGCCAAACAGCCCCTCGACCTCCTGTTCGCTAGGAGGCGACACCAGATCGGTCTGGAGGGTGATGTGGAGGGCTTCGAGTAGCCTCTCGGGGGAAACCGGGCGTTCTTCATCTAGCGGCAGCTGATTGACGACCTCCATCGCCTTGCTCTTGCGATGCGGACCGTACTTGTTGGGCTTGTCGGGCAAACCGAAGGTCCCTTCCTGGTGCCGTATGAAGACTCCCGGCCAGCTCCAAGCCGGCCTCTCGCCCCCTGCGAGATGTCCATTCTAACGCGAAGCGAGATTTGGCACACGCGGTCCGCTGGTCCAGACGCCCTGTCGGGGTTATCGTGAGGGCCTGGAGGGCACATGAAAACTCGGGGACTCGCACCGTTGGCTGCCGGTATCGTTTTTTTGTTGGGGGGCTGCCCGACGTACAATCCAGACGGCGATGACGACGACACGGCGGACGACGACAGCCAGTCCGACGACGACGCCACCGACGATGACACCGCGGACGACGACAGTCAGTCCGACGACGACACGACCCCCGTCGACACGGACGGCGACGGGGTGCCCGACGACGAAGATGCCTTCCCCGAAGACCCGACCGAGTGGGACGATTTCGACGGCGACGGCATCGGCGACAACGGGGATCCGGACGACGACAACGACGAGATCAGCGACATCGAGGAGCAGGTCTACGGCAACGACTGCCGCATCTCCAGCCCCTGGTCCGAGGACACCGACGGCGACGGCATCGGCGACCTGGACGATCCGTATCCGCGGGACCCGTTCAAGGAGTTCATCCTGGTGCGCAACGACGCCTACTCCATCGAATACGTGCTCAGCAACCGGGACAGCACCTTCGATAGTTGGATCCAGCTCGGCGACGACGTGGGCCTGCTGTACCAGACGTTTGCCATCGCCGATTTCGACAGCAACGGCATCATGGATTTCATCGCCAATACGGAAGCCGACGAGAACAGCGGGCTACGTGAGGTGTGGTTCTTCTTCCGTTCGGACAGCCCGACGGAGTTCGAACAGATTAATCTAGGCGAAGTGGAGAACAGCATCTACGGCATCGTCGCGGACGTGAACAACGACGACCTGTTCGACATCGTCGCCACCGAGACGTACAAGCCCAACTACTTCGAATCGGCCAGTTTCGTGACCTATCTCAACAACGGGGACATCCACAACGCCGCCTGCGCCCAGAGCGACGATCCAGCCGACGGCTGCGCCTTCACCCGCGTCGAGGGATCCGATGTCTCGGCACAGGTCGCCGGGCAATGGGGATTCGTGCGTGCCTACCAGGCGGTGGATGTCACCGCCGACGGCAACAAGGATTTGGTGATGGGGACCTACGCCAGCGGCGGCAACAGCCCGATGCCGGTGTACTACCTGGCCGGCAACGGGGACGGCACCTTCCAGGCAGCCGTGTCCATCTTCACCCACAACGCCGGGTACGATCAGTCGCCGGCCAACTCCATGCTGTTCGGCGATTTCGACGGGGACGACATCGGAGACGTGGTGATGGGCCTGGACGACGACGGCGATCCGGGGCAGGCCTGGCTGTACCCCGGCATCGGTGTGGGCCAGTTCTCCCAGACCTTCTCGGAGGCCTTCGACATCAACCCGGCCGTCGAGAGCGGATCGGACGTCCCCGGCCGCACATCATCGGCGCGCATCTTCGACTTTGATTTTGACGGCGACCTGGACGTGATGGCCGGCTTCGACGAGGTGGGCTACGGCCAGTACCCCACCCAGATCTACCTGTTCGACGGGATCGGCGACGGCACCTTCGACCCCCAGGTGGACGTCGGACCACCCCTGAACAACAGCTACGCCCACAGCTTCACCGTTCCCCAGCGGCTCTGCCCCTGGTACCTCCCCTGAGCGACCATGACTACACCCCCCATCGTGCTGGCATCCACCTCCCGATATCGCCACTCCCTGATGGAGCGGCTCGGTGTCCCCTTTGACGTGGCAGCCCCCGGCTGTGACGAGGAGACCGGCGATCTGAGCGACCCGGTCGCCATCGTCGAGGAGCTATCACTGCGCAAGGCCAGGGCCGTGGCCCCCCGCTTCCCCGGCGCGGTGATCATCGGCTCGGATCAGGTGCTGGCCATCGACGGCACCATCGTCACCAAGCCGGGCACTCCGGAGCGGGCCCGCCAGCAGCTGGCCCGCTTCTCCGGCCGCACCCACCGGCTGATCACCGGCCTGGCGGTCATCGACGGCCGGGACGGCCGGGAACAGGTTTGCCACGAGGAATTCCGGCTCACCTTCCGCACGCTGAGCGAAGGTGAGATCGCCCGCTACGTCGAGCGTGACGACCCGGTGGACTGTGCCGGCTCCTACAAGCTCGAGTCCCTGGGTATCTGGTTGATGGACCGCCTGGAGGGCCAGGACGAGTCCACCATCGTGGGGCTGCCGCTGCTACGGCTGGCGGGGATCTTGAGGGGATTGGGGATCTCGGCTATTTGAGGGGCGGAGGAAGAAAAAATCGAGAAGGGCGCGATTTTTTCTTCCTTCCCCTCCCCCTACAGCTCCGTCCAGTCCTGAGCCGGGATCCCCCCCGAGACCGGCGGCATCTCCGCCGACAGGATGTAGACCGCCCGGCGGTTGCGCTCCTCGTCGAACTCGTCGGGGGTGGCGACGGCCAGGACCTCTTCACCGAATCCCTGGTAGAACACCGAACCGGGGAAGCCGCGGCGCTTGAGGTCGGCGGCGATGGAGCGGGCGCGGGAGCTGCTGAGGGTCATGTTGGACGAGTTGCCGCCCTGGGTGTCGGTATAGCCGGCGACGTAGAGGTTGATCTTGACCAGGTGGCCGTACGTCTGGACCGCCTCGTCGATGAGCTCGTAGGTGGCGTCCAGCTTGGGGATCTGATCGGCGCGGACGGATGAACGGCCCGTATCGAACACCAGCTCCTCGTGGGGGATCTCCACGGACCACGGGCTGAGCTCCACGCCGCCCCAGAACTCGTGGGTGTCGTACCCTTTGATGTCGATGCGGATCACCGTGGCGTCTGGGGGCTGGGACCAGCTGGCCTTCAGTGGCGTACCGGGCGCTTCGCCGCTGAACGGGGTCGTGCCCTCGTAGATCGTGGCGCCGGTGTCGGCCAGGACCACCAGCTCCACCGCTCCAGCCGGGCGGTCCATCAACACCTCGAGGGTGTGGGCGTCCAGATCCACCTGCTCCCGCGGCACCTCGACCTTGAGCGGGCCTAGCACCTCGATGGTGAACTGGGGGCTCATCGCGCCCTCCTGGCCGTCACCGTATACGACGGTCAGGGTGCCGCTGTAGGACTGGCGTCCCACCGGCTGCGCCCACTCCCACACCACCTCCTGGCCCGCGTCGTACGGCCCACCCGAGCGGGAGATGGCCTTGCCGTCGTCCCGCGTCAATCGCAGGCTGATGGAGGTCACCCGATCATCGGGGATCAGAATGATGGCGGGCTTGTCCCGCCCCTCCATCAGGGTCGTGCTGCGGACCCGGACGTCGAAAGCACCGGCGTCGAGGGCGGGCCACGCCAGCACAATGGCCAGTATCAGCGGCCAGCACAAACCAAACGGGAACTGTCGTTTCATGGTGAATCCAGCGGCCCCGCGTCGTCCGCGAAGGGGTAGATGGTGCCCCGGTCATCCACCCGGCAGGCGGCCGCTCCTTCGCTATATCGCATCACGAGCACCGGTGTCCGGCGGGCCACCTCCAGCTTGAAGTGCAGCGTCTCGCCGGCGCCCAGCAGATCCGGCCGTGGCAGGGCGCAGCCGTCCAGCCAATCGCCGGCAAGGTGGGACCAGTCGAACTTGCGCAGGATGCCGAAGTCCTTCTCCCAGGCGTTGCGCTGGGCGTTGGGCACCTGGTACTCCCGCCGCTCCAGATGGACCTCGGGGAGTTCATCGTCGTTGGCGATCCAGCGCCCATCCACGATCCCGCGATTGGTCACGAAGATGGTCTCCACACCCAGTACGAAGGTCCGGCCGTCCTCGGCCCGGTGGATGGTGGCGTCGACGGTGACCGGGCGGGCGTCCGTCCAGACCGATCGGGCCTCACGGCGGAGCTGATGTACCGCGTCGGGGATACGCTTGAGGGTGCTCTCCACGTCCTGCCATTCGGCGCCGGAGGCCGGTGCAGGCACCAGGAATCCTGCGCAGGCGGCCAGTACGAGGGCCAGCCGAATTGGCGACGACGGAATCACTACAAGGGCTTCCAGTTCCCGCGTGGAAAGTTTGCACTTCGGTTGGGGGGCCAGGCGGCCAGCAGATACACGGCCCGCCGGTTACGGATCTCATCGACGCTGTCGTCCGTCTCTGTGGCCAGGGCGTCCTCGCCGAAGCCCTGGAAGTACACCGGCCGGTTGAAGCCCTTGGAGCGGAAGTACTTGGAGATGGAGCGGGCCCGACGCTCGGACAGCCCCTGGTTGGAACCCCGATCGCCGACGGTGTCAGTATAGCCGCCAATGAAGAGCTTGATCTCCACCATATGGCCGTACCTGTCGACGGTTTCCATGATCTCGGCGTACGCCTTGTCCAGCTTGGGTTTCTCCGTCTCTTCGATGACGTCACTGCCCGTGGCGAAGTGCACGTCGTCGTGGGGGATCTCCAGGCTCCACGGCGTGATGTCCTCTTGCATGTAGAAGCCCCACTTGTCGTACCCGCGCACGATGAGCTTCACCACCTCGCCGCGCATGGCATCCCACTCCAGGGTGATGGGGGTGCCGGGGGCTTCTCCGTCCAGCTCGTATTCCTGTTCGCCCAGGGCGCCGTCCACGCCCAGGACCTCGATCTCCGCCTTACCCGCCGGCCGGGTGAGGATGATGATCAGGCTCTCGCTACCCAGGTCGATGGAATCCCGGGGCACCTCCATGCTCAGGTTGCCGCCGACAAACACGGAAAAATCGATGGGCACGGAGTAGGCATCGTCGCTGGGGTAGGTCCCGGTGATCTCGCCCTCGTAGTAGAAATCGCCGTCTTCCTGGGAAAACGTGAAATCGTAGGTCTGGCCTTCCTTCATCGCCCGCGGCCCCAGGGTGATGCTCTTGCCATCGGATCGTTCGAGCTCGATAAGGATCGATTTGAAATCCTCGTTGGCGATCACGCGTACCGCGGGCTTGTCGCGCCCCTTGAGGCAGAGCTGGTTGACCACCTCGTACTGGAACAGGGAACCGGCCTGGGCCGGCAGGGAAAACGCCAGCGTCAGCAACATCGCGACGATCGTTCGTGACCACATATTGGAACCTCCAGGGCGCCCGCTTTTCCGGACGTAACCGCTTTATCACAGTCCAGGGCGACGGACGACCGTCAACTGAACTCCATTCGACGTCCCCTCACGGCATGCTCCGCACCAGGCGGAAACCCGAGGTCAGGTCAGCCGTCCACGGGAATCGGCCGCGCCGGTTGGCCAGGCGGCAGAATCGCCGGCCCAGCAGCCACGCTCCACCCCGCTGCGAACGCTGCCCCGCGCCCTCGTCGAACCAATCCTTGCTCCACTCCTGGACACCACCGGCCATGTCGGCCGCGCCGTAGGGCGAGATGTCGTCCGGGAAGCTCCCCACGGGCCGGTTGCGGGCCGAGCCGGCGCGACTCTCCCGCATGCTGCACAGGGACGGGTCGAACCAGTCGCCCCAGGGGTAGAACCGGGCATCCACGCCCCGCGCCGCTTTCTCCCACTGGAGATCCGTGGGCAGGTCGTACTTGACGATCTCCTTGCGCGACCGCCACTGGATGTACGCCATGGCGTCCTCCCAGCTCACCCCACACACCGGGTGGGACGGGTGCCAGCGGTTGCCGTTGCGGTCCACCCCCGGCACCACCCAGCGTTCGTTCTCCGTGGCCCACAGGATCCCCTTGACACCGGTGCGTTTGGGGGCCCGTCGCCGCGCCTCGTCCGGATCCACACTCTGGAGATCATTGAGGAAATCCAGGTACTGACGGGCGGTGACCGGGAAGCGTCCGATGAGGTAATCCCCCATCATCGGCTCGGCGGACTCCAGGGCACTGGGGCTCTCCTGGTCCCCGCCGCAGCGGAACCGCCCTCCGGGGACGAACACGAACTCGTCGGAGACCACATTCTTGCTGACCAGCGGGATAGGGAACTGGGGATTGAGGTGCTCCCGCCGCGCGATCTGGATGGGATAACGCGTGGTGTGGTAGCCGCTGGCGCGGAAGATGAGCAGATAGGATCCCATCGGCAAGGGGACGAGCCGCAGCGGGGTCCTGCCGAACTCCTGGTGCGGGATGGGGAACAGGCGCAGCTCCCGCCGTTCATAACGCAGGCAGATCACCTGGGCGTGGGTGGGTTCGCTGTCCAGGGTCAGGGCCCCCTCGCCCTTGATGCGGACGGCGTAGCGCCCGTCGTCGTACAGCATCAACGAACGCTCGAGGAGGGTCATCTCCCGCTTGTCGCGATTCCGTTCCGCCTCTTCGAATAGCAACCAGTAGGCGTCGGCCAGCCCGGAGCGGGCGTCCGGATTGTCCGGATCCAGGCTCAGGGCGCTCTCGAAGGAAGTCACCGCCTCTGCGAAGGCCTCCGCGGTGGAGCCCCGCAGCTGTTCCAGCCGCTTGTGCCCGGCCAGCAGCGCCCCCTTTTCCACCATCGGCCGCCAGGTCTCGATGCGGCCGCGGATCTCCTCGGTCAGTTCTTCGGCCCGGCGTACTCGATCCCGCAGCTTGAGATGCCTCTGCAACGCCTCGCGCCCGCCCCGGATCCGCTTCTTGGCCTCTTCCCTACGTTGGGACCCCTCCAGGTACGCGGCGATCTCCTTGGCCAGCACGGCCGCGGACTCGGGCCGCTGGGAGGGCACCTTGGCCAAGCAAAACATACACAGCGCTTCCAGATCCTCGGCCACCTGGCGGCCCGGGGCGAGATCGGAAGGCAGGGGCGGTTCCGTCTCCACGGTGGCCTTGAGCAGGGCGTTGGCCCCGCGCACCTCGAACACGCGGCGGAAGGTCAGGAGTTCGAAGAGCACACAGCCCAGCGAATACACGTCCGACAACGGACCGACGGGGCCCGACCCGGCTACGCGCTCGGGGGAGACGTACCCCGGCGTGCCGAACACCCGCTGTTCGCCGGCCTTGTTGATCAGCTCCTCCGGTGGGATCGTCGAGGCTGATGAGTCCCCGCCGATGATGGTGGCAAAACCCCAGTCCATCAGCAGCACCTCGCCGTAGTTGCCGACCATGATGTTCTGCGGCTTGATGTCGCCGTGCACCACACCACGGTCGTGGGCGTAGGCCACCGCCTCGCTGACCGCGAGGAGGATGCGCAGCAGACGAGCGCTGCTGAACTCCGTAGCGAAGCGCCGTTCCCGCCGGCGCAGGCCCCGCAGGATGCGCGACAGGGCGATGCCCTCGACGCGCTTCATCGTGTAGTAGAGTTCGCCGCTGCGGGTGGTCCCGAACTCGTAGACCGGCACCACCGAAGGGTGGTCGAGCTGCGCGGTGATGCGCGCCTCCTGGATGAATCGGCGCACCTGCAAGCGGGTCACCTGGCCCGGCTCCAGGAGCGTCTTGACGGCCACCTCGCGGCCCAGGTTGCGGTCCATGGCCAGGCCCACGCGGCCGACCCCGCCGCGGCCCAGCTCACCCCGGCCCTCGTAGCGCTTGCCCAGCTCCTGACGGTGGGCCGTGTGTAGTGCAGCCTCCGCCGTGGGGCTACGGAGTTCATCCTTCGCGACCTCGAACAGCCCGGCGAGGATCTCCATCGTGACCATCTCGCCCGGATCAGACTCACTGGACGGGATGTGCTCGGACAGCAGCGATCGGAGATCCAGTTTGTCCTTGCTGTCGTCCTTCATGGTGCCTCGGCTACTCCGGCCGCACGGGCCGTTTGTGGGCGCCGGCCTCTTCCTGGCCGGTCAGATAGTCGGCCAGGTCCTTCACCTGGATACCGTCCGGCGCGTGTTGGGCCAACTGGACGGCGCAACGGCTGCACGCGGTCACCACCGTACCCGTTTCCTGGACCACCGGGTCCCGCATCCGGTACGCGGCCACGTCGGCGGCGTCGGTGGGGAAGAACTGGCCGAAAGAATCCCCGGCACCGCAGCACCCGGTCTCGCAACCCCGATCCACGAACTCCGCCACGGGTGAGCCGGTGACCGCGGCCAGTAGCGCTCGTGGCGCTCCGGTCACGTCCTCGTTGCGAGCCATGTGGCATGGATCGTGGAAAGCGACCCGTTCCGGCTTCCCCGGGGACCATCGATACCCCAGCACGGCGGCGATGTGCTCCGTTCCGGGAGGCAAAGCCATCGTGCAGCACGAACAGCTGGTGATGATCCGGCTGGCCGGCCCCATGCTCGCCCGCAGGGTCGCCCGGTGCCCCAGATAGCGGGAGCGGTCCCCCGCGCTGCGGAGGGGATCGCCACAGCAGGCGGGCGCATCCACCGGAGGCAGCATGACCTCTTGGCCGAGGAAACGACTCAGCAGCGAGCGCGTACGTTCGACGGCATCCGGGTCGGCTCCCACCAGCGCGCAGCCGGGCCAGTAGACGATGCCTTTGCCCTCGAAGCGGGGCCCATCTAGGTCGCGATGATGACCAGACGCCGGATCCGGTGGGAGCTCGGCGGCCGTTCGATCGGCCACCTCGACCACCTGCGGCGGGGCTGCGGCACTGTTCCAGGCGAGTTCGCGCTCGTCGGCCAGGTAGGCCGGTACGTCCACGTCGAGTTCGCACGGCACACCACAGGCCAGGCAGCCGGTACAGCGATAGAGAGGGTGGGTCAGGACGGGGTCGTACTTCACGGCTCCGGCGCGACGCAGGACGATGAGGGAACCCATGGTGGTGGGGACCGCATTCTCGTCGCCACAGGCCGTCGCCACCGGGCAAAGATACCTGCAGAGCTTGGGACACAGGGCACAGGTCTTGGCGGCGTCCACCTCAGTACTCCTTCATCGGCATGGGTGGGTTGAGCCCGCCCCCCAGGTCGCCGGCCAGCTGCTCCATGAGCGTCTTGGCGCCGAGGGCGTCCGTGCGGGGAACCAGCGGGCGGCCGCCCGGGTCGAACAGGCCGGATAGCAGCCCGCCGTGGGCCGCTGCCAGCTCCACTAGCTCAATAGCGGCGCTGGCCAGGCCGGCCCGGCCGTGCTTGTGCAGCCGGACGTCCAGCGTCGCGCCCTCCGGACGGAAGCCCTCGGCGATCACCGAGGCGCGGAACCGGCGTGGCTTGACGCCGCCCTGCCCGGTGAGCTGGTGCCAGAGCCCCGACAGCCCCGGTTCGGGGACGGCGAGCACCGCCGTTCCCATCACACCGTGCGTGGGCCCGGCCGCATCGGCCAGGGCCTCCTGACCGCGCTGAGCCAGCGCCAGGACGCGGGCCTCGTACCATCCCCGCGCCGCCCGCGGAGGGAGCTGTTCGTCGCCGTCACGCAGGATCCCGGAGAGCTGGGATCTGGCCAGATCAGCCCGGGCGCCCTCGGCGCGAAGGCAGAGCAAGACCGTCGCGCCGGCCCCGGGCTTCGCGGTCTGCCACGAGGATGGGTCGTCCCCCTCGATCAGGCACGAGGCGAAGGGCCGCCAACCCGTGGAGCAAAACGCCGCCAGCAGCTCCAGCCCCCGGTCGAGGGATGGTGTATGGATCGCGGCGAGCATCGGTATGGAGCGCTCGACGGTCCGCCAGGTGACACGGGTGATGACTCCCAGGCGATCGCCGGCCCCCACCAGGAAGGTCCGATAATCCGGCCCGGCCGCGCTGCGGGGGGCCAGGCCGGTCTTCAGTACGGTGCCGTCGGCGAGCACGGCCTCCAGCGCCATCAGCGGCGACTCCCACATGGTGAACGCCGTCATCTCGGCGGCCAGCCCGGGGCCGGCCAGGTAGCTCGCCAGCGGCTGGGCATAGAATGGCAACGGCCGGGGCCACAACCAGCGGCCCTCGCGGTGCAGCCGCCAGGCCAGATCGGCACCGCTGGTGCCGCCGGGCACCACCACCGTGCCCGCCGTATCGTTGACCTGTAGCGCCCCCTGGAGCCGGTCTAGCACCAGCAGCACTTCGCCGTCCCGAGTCTGTCGTCCCAGCCGTCGGGCCGGTCGGGCCGGGGCGGTACGGACGGTCAGCCCCCTGGAAAACGCATACCGGAACAGCTCGGCCACGACCGCCGTGCGGCGCGGGTGGATCCGCACCTCGCCGTCGTCACGAGTTTCGACCGCATTGGCGCCCAGCCGTTCTCCGAGTTCTTGGACGAGGGCAGCACTCATCGGGCCACCTCCGAGGGGTACAGCTTGTCGGGGTTGCAGATGCCGCCGGGGTCGCAGCGCTCCTTGAAGGCCCGGTACAGCTTGAGGCCGTTGCCGTGTTCACGCGCGCTGTAGTGTTTCTTGAGCATGCCCGTGCCGTGGTGATGGGTGACCGTGCCGCCCACCCGCAACGAGGCCTCCATGGCCGCGTCCCAGATCCGATGGTAGACGGCCTCCGCGTCGTCCAGCTCCACCGCCGGCGCGCTGATGGAGAAGTAGATGGAGCACCCCTCCGGATAGGCGTGGGAGAAGTGGGCCAGCACGACCGCGTGGGGTGACATCGCCTCGCGCACTTCCTGGTAGAGCCGGGGCACCCGGTCCCAGGTGGCCGCCACCTCGATGGTGTCGGCGAAGGCATCCTTCTGCAGGATCTTGGGCAGCTGGAACGAGATGTGGTAGCGGGACTCGTACCAGCGCTCGCCCGGCTCACGGCCCAGATCCTCGCCCCCTGCATCTTCGATGATGGCCAGGGACTCCTCGTCCGCCTGGGACACCATGCCCGACTCCCCCTCGAAGCCGATGACGCCCAGGCAGCTGGAGGCCATCCGGGCCGCCCAGTTGATCGCCGGCGCCCCCTTGAGGACCGTGCCCAGGGGCAGCTGATCCGGCTTGAGGCGGTGTTTGAGCTTGCGGGTGAAGCGCTTGAGCGGGCTCGCCTCGCCGCCGTCGTCGTCGGACGCGCCGTGGGTCAGCGACATGGCGAACACCGTGTCCAGGGGGTCGTAGAGGCGCAAAACCGCGGGGCGAAGGTCGGCTTGCATGATGCGGCGGAAGGCATCCAGCCCTGCCTCCACCGAGTCGAACTTCATCCCGCGGAGCAGCCGGGCCTGGGGCTGCGGATGGACGCGCAGCAGGCTTCGGGTGATGACCCCCAGGGTCCCCTCGCTCCCGATGAAGACCTGGGACCAGTCCATGGCGCCGGCCTGCTGGGAATACTGCCCGGTCTCCACCCATCCCATCCCGGGCGTGTAGACGCGCAGGCCCAGGGCCATGTCCTCGATCTTGCCGTACAGGCTGCTGCATTGGCCCGCCGAACGGGCGGCCAGGAAGCCGCCCACGGTGGAACACAGGATGCTCGACGGGAAGTGTCCCAGCGTGTAGCCACGGGCGGCGAGCTGCCGTTCCAGGGTCTCTCCGATGACCCCCGATTCCACATCGATGACACCGGCCCGTGGGTCCAGGGACAGGGTGCGGTTGAGGCGCTTGACGTCCAGCACCAGGCCGCCGCGGCTCGGCATGGCGCCGCCGCAGACGCCCGCACCGCCACCGTAGGGCACCAGCGGGACCGAACGCTCGTGGGCCAGGGCCACCAGATCGGCCACCTGCTGCTCGGTGCTGGGCCAGGCCACCAGTTGAGGCCCCGCTTCGGCGCGACCTTCGCGCATGCGCAGAGTGAGCAGTGGCCACAGGTCGCGGGCGTATCCCATCCGCGTCGCAGGATCGTCCTTGCAGGCCTCGGGGCCAACGATATCGGCCACCTGATCACGGAACCCGTCGGGCAATTCGCGGTGCATTCGCGCCTCTCCGGTAGAAGGTGGCGAAGTATATCACCTGCGCGCCCACCCGGCGTTTTGTTGCGTAACTCGGGGGCTAACGGCTTACCTCGGCAGTTGCGCACGATATCCGTGCGTATATTGAGGGATGGCGGGGGTACTCATTCGTGAGAGCAGGGCTACCGGTCGAACTTGGGGCCCGGGCCGCGGCGTTGGTTGTTTTTTGTGTGGGCCGGGGGCGGGGGGGGGTTGGGGAACCGCGTGGGGGGCCGCGCGGCGCAC
>CAZDDH010000130.1:20183-23870 GCA_964504165.1 uncultured Rickettsiales bacterium
TTGGGGGGGCGGGGGGGGGGGGTTTTTTTTTTTTGGGGGGGGGGGGGGGGGGGGGGGGGTTTGCTGACCGGCTTGGGGGCCGGAGCGGCGAAGGCGTCGCGGTTGCGCTTCTTGAGGGCCTTGCGCTCGTCTTCGCTGAGCTGGGCCTCGTCCAGGATCCCCTGGACCTCGCCCCTCAGCTTGGATCGGGGGGTGGGGGTGGCCGGGCCGGTGGACGCATCGCAGTACGGGAACTCGGTGTCGTCCTCCAGGATGTCCTGCAGTACGAACTCCCGGGCCGCCTCGATCTCGGTGGCAAACAGATCCCCGTGCCCGCGGGCGACATCGGCGGCCAGCAGGATCTCCTTGTGCAGGCCGCTGCCCAGAGGGCTGCAGCCGCCGTAGTCCCAGGTGCGGATCTCCAGGTTGGACCAGCCCGTGCCGGCAGCATCGTCGTAGAGCTTGGAGAGCATCGTCAGGTAGGTGTCGTCCGCCGGCTCGGGGGTGGCAGCGGCCCGCTCCTGCAGGGGCGGGTAGGTCATCGTCACCAACACGGCCATGCCTTCGGCACCGTACCCCACCGCGTAAAACGGGAAGGCGGCGAACAGATCTGGGGGCATCGGCGGCCCGTTGCCCTCGTCGTAACTCTTTTGCAGGTCGGTCTCCAGCTCCTCGGTCAAGGCGATGAGCTCACGATAGACTGCCGCAAACTGGGTGGCCGAGCTCACCTTGGCCAGCCGGGCGCTGGCGCCCGTAACCGCGGCGAGCTTGGCGTCCCCGACCAGCTTGGCCAGCTCGCTCGATTCGGCCACGGCCACACCCTCCGCGGCCACCGGGTCCTCCTTGCCGGAGGTGCCGCCCGGATCGAGCAACGAGCAGCACGATGCCGCCATCGCCAGGGTAACAACCCCGCCCATCATCGCTATCCCGCGCATCTGGAATCGCATGGCCCCTCCTCCTCTCGAACCCGTCGGTTCAGTACCCAGCCGCCTGCATCTTCTCGACGATCTCCGCGCCCTTCTTTTCGCCCCACTCCGAGCCGATAACCATCGACTCTTGCACGATGGCCGGCTGGGCGGCGATGAGCTTACGGCCCAGGGGCGTCTGGTAGAACTCGATGAGCTGGAGGATCTCCTCATGGGTGAAGTTCTTCAGGTAGATGGGGATGATCAGCTCCACCAGCTCCTCGCCGGTCATCTCCTTCTCGGTCTGCTCCCAGAACTCGGCCGGCACGTTGGGGAACGCCGGCCGCATCATCTCCAGCATCGAGTCCATCACCTGCTTGCCGATCTGGGCGCTCCCCATCAGCTCCATCAGCTCGCGGGCGTCGGCGCGCTTCTGCTCATCGGCCGTGGCGTCGGCGTCGCCGGCCCAGGTGGTGCCGGGGGTGCCCAGCAGGCACAGGGCGATCGTCAGCAAAAGAATTCGTGGGGTCATGATGGTGTCCTTTCGAGGGACCCATCATAGCGGTTCGTGGGATCATGGGTCGCAGATGGCCGTCCATCGGATCCGTGCCCCCTCCCATAGTTCTTGCCTCCGTCCCCCGAAATCACTAGTCTTGCGCCGCCCGGAACGACGTCATGACAGACCCCAGCGAACACATCAGCCCCGAGAAACTCCAGGACTATGCCCGTGGCCGTCTTTCCACGGTGGCCTCCCGCATCGTCGAGGAGCACATCGCCGTCTGCGCCGACTGCCGCGCCGCGCTGACTCGCGGGCTCCCGGCCCAGGGGACGGCGGACGAGGCGGACGAGCACACGGCGCCCCCCAGCGCCGAGATCCCCGAAACCGCCGAGCTGCGCGAGATCCCGTCCGAGGTCTCGGTGATGTCCGTGCCCCACACCGTCGAGGGCATGGACCGGCCGTCCCAGGTCTCGGTGACCACCGGTATCGGGCCGCTGAACAAGCCCCGGCGCAAGCCCTCCCGGCGCTCGTCGAAGGCCGGCAAGATCGTGCTGGCCGTGCTGCTGCTCAGCGTGATGGCGGGATTGGGCTACTGGTTCGGTGTACGGCCCCACGCGCGCAGCCAGACCCTGGCCCGGCAGGCAGGCGATGCCCTGCAGCCGGTGGTGGCCAGCATCCGCCTGGCCGATCTGCAGCACCCCACGTTGACCGGCACCGAGCCCTATCTGCCCGGCAAGGACCAGCAGCTGACGGAGACGCTGGCCCGGACGGAGGGGATGTTGGCCCGGGCCGTGGAAGCTGACAACGGCAACCTGGAAGCCCGCCTGATGCTGGCGCTGAACCATCTGGTGCAAGGGGATCCTCGCGTCTCCCGGGCCCAGTACAACGAGGTCATGGCCCTCGGCGGACCATCCGCCCGCATCCACATGGGGCTGGGGATCCTCGACTACATGGCGTCCCATGTGGCCAACAACCCCACGGACAAGGCCTACGCGCTGAAGCAGGCGGACGAGCACTTTGCCGCCATCCAGCTGGGGGACATCGGCTACTCCGAGGCGATCTACAACCGTGCGGTGGTGGCTCTCGCCCGCGATGACGCCAAAGAGGCCCGCCGGTTGCTGCAGGTCTACACCGAGATCAAACCCAAGTCGCCGTGGACGGACGAACTCGCCGCCAAGCTCGAAGCCTCCTGATCCGAGAATCCCCGACCGTCCCGAAGGGTCTGTGACAAATCCTTGCGTGACTACTCTTCGTCGTCCAGATAGGCCGACGCCAGGTGCGGCACGGGGATGCCGTGGTCCTCGACGTTGGCGTGGTAGTCACCCTGCTTATCCCGGTACTCGTCGATGCCGGCCAGGAAGGCCTCGACGATCTTGGCATCAAACTGAGTGCCGGCGTTGCGTTTGAGCTCGGAGATGGCCGTCTCGTGGCTGGTGTCCTTGACGTACACCCGCTTGGAGGTGATGGCGTCGTAGGCATCGGCCACCGACACAATGCGGGCGCCAAAGGGAATCTCCTCCGCCTTGAGCCCGGCAGGATACCCGCGCCCGTCCCAGCGCTCGTGGTGGTGGTAGACCACCGGCTTGACGTCCTCGAGGACATCCAGCGGCTCGAGGATGAAGCGCGCCAGCTCCGGGTGCTGCTTCATCAGGTCGTAGTCTTCGGCGGACAGCTTGCCCGTGGCGTTGAGCTTGTCCAGTCGGATGCCGATCTTGCCCACGTCGTGCATCAGCGCGCCGTATACGATCCACTCGATGGTGGTGGCGTCCAGCTCCAGCTGTTCGCAGATCATGCGGGTGAGGCGCGCCACCGACTCGGAGTGGTGGCGAATGTAGGCGTCCTTGGCCATCAGGATGTTGGCCAGGCCGGCCAGGGTCTGCCGCCGGTGGTCACCGATCTGGCCATAGAGTTTGGTCTTCTCCACGGCATAGGTGACCTTGCCCGCCAGCACTGCAGCCATCTTGCGGTGCCCCTCTTCGAACCGGTACATGGGATCGGTGGACAGAGCGATGGTGAACCCCACCACGTGCCCCTGGCCCAGGCGTAGCGGAATCCCCAGCAGGGAATGGGCCGGCGGATCGAGTTCGAGGGTCAGGTACTTCTTGACCTCTTCGCGGTGGGCCAGCAGCGGTTCGTCGTTGACGAAGGGCACCATCACCTGGGCCAGCTCGATGTTCGCGACGACGTCCTGCACCCCCTCCTCGGACAGGGGGTTGCGGCTGTAGAAAGACGCCAGCGTGTAGGTCCCGGGGTCCTCCTGGCTCTCCAGCAGCAGCAGGATCAGGTCGGCCTGGAGCTCATCCA
>CAZDDH010000131.1:0-23835 GCA_964504165.1 uncultured Rickettsiales bacterium
ACAAGAGGCGCCGCACCTTATATAAACCGCTCACTGGTTATGCAACCAGGGGGTGGACGCTGCTCAATCGCTCTGTCGAGGAATTCCTGGATCGATACACCCTCGAAGACCTGGCGGATACGGACAAGATGCAACTCCTCAGAGATCAGGTCCTTCGCATCGATCAGGCGAACGCGAACCGTCCCGACGACTCGACGACTGAGGCGGTTTAACCCCTAAAACCCGCCTCTCGAGCCCCCTCCCGCTCCCGCGACAGGCCGTCAAAAACACGCCATACCAGCAACACCATATATACCATTACATCCATTGCCTATATAACCGTCCTTGCAATAACTAGCTGAATTTATTCGATTTTTTCGCTCGCTTCTGGTTGTGTTTTAATCCCATCGGAATTATTGTATTTACAGTTGCTCCGCCGGACAGCAAGTGGAAAGCGGGGTGTGTTTGTGGAGTGCCTGGAAGGGTACGGATGATACTGTGAAGCTCTCGACGCGCACAAGATACAGCTTCGCATTGATGGTCGCTCTTGCTCGGAGCGAGTCCACCAACGTTCCGTTGAGCCTCGCCACCGTATCCATGAGGTCAGGTGTCTCCAGGCGCTACCTGGAACAGCTGGCGGCCTCGCTGAAGAACGCCGGATTGATCCGTGGCCAGGCCGGACGAGGCGGCGGCTATGTCCTCGCCAAGGACGCAGAGGACATCCTCGTCAGTGAGATCGTCGTCGCCACCTCCGGGCCTATCGATTTTGCAAGCTGCATTTCAGATGCGGGGAACTGCATTCGGCATGAATTCTGCGAATGCAGGCCGTTGTGGGCTCTGGTCAATCATTCGATCGATCAGGTCCTCTCCGGGTACTCCCTCGAAGATCTAGTCGACAAAGAACGGTGGGAATTGATTCGCGAGAGGGCAGATGCTCTCGATGAATGCGGGGACCGGACTGTCGGCTGACGGGACGCTCCACCACTAGCTACGAGGACCAACATCGTGTCGGATAAAGCAAACTGGGATTGGGAAGTCGGGAAGCGAACCATCGCCGACATCGGGCAACTCCGCACGCAGTTCACCGAGGTCCACGAGCCCGTGGTGAGCGACGATGGCGAAAAGATCGCAACGTCCGCGTACGAAGATGAAGAGTACAGCGTGCTGGTCAACGGTTCGGCCTGGGAGGGCACCTTCGATCGTGCCTGGAACCTGCGTTTTCTGCCGGGCAATCGTCTGCTGGCCCTGATCAACAACGACGACGAGTGGACCGTGGCGCTGGACGGAGTTCCCTGGGAGGAACGGTTCGAGTTCATCTGGAACCCGGCCTGGAGCCGCGATGGCCAGACCGTCGTCGCGCAGACCAAGAGCGGCATGGACTACTCGCTGGCAATCAACGGCAAGCCCTGGGAGTCCGCCCTACCCTCCATCCGCGAGTACTCGGTGAGCCCGGATGGCCAGACCATCGTGGCTGCGGCCCAGGCAGTGCGGCTGAAGGAGGCCGACATCTTCGGCTTCATGGAGGGCTCGTGGAGCCTGGTCGTCAACGATGTGCTCGACGAACAGAGGTTCATCAACGTCTGGAAGCCCGTCGCGGGAGATGGTGGGAAGACCGCAGCCGAGGTCCGGCTCGCCAAGCACTCCTTCAGCGTCGTCGAGGACCTGAAGGTCTGGTCCGAGCGCTTTGCGCAAGTCTGGGATCCCGTGTACCGGCAATCCGGCGCGGTTCTGGTCCCGGCCAACAAGGGTGGCTGGAGCCTCTTCGAGGGGGACAAGCCCCTGTGGAGCCGCAAGTTCACCCAGCTGTGGCACCCCCGGTTCAGCCCCGATGGTCAGCGGATCGCGGCCATCGTCGCCCTGAAGCTGGGCAGCTGGACCATCGCCGTGGACGATCAGCCCTGGAGCGCTTCGTGGGACGACGTGGTCCTCGACCCCATCTTCAGCCCAGACGGCCAGCGCGTCGCAGCCACGGTGCGCGGGGACGGCAAATGGCAGATCGCCGTCGACGGCCAGGCCTGGAACACCACCGCTGACATGGCCTGGGATCCGGTGTTCAGCCCGGCCAGTGACCGGGTGGCCGCCAAGATGGAGATCGATGGCCGGTACACGATCGTCGTCGACGATCGCCCCGGAAGCACGAGCTACAAGGCTCTGTGGAGCCCTGCTTTCAGCCCCGATGGCAAGGCCCTGCTGGTACGAGCCATCGATGAGGACAACCAGTACGTACGAGCCGTGGTGCCCGTGGACAAGGTCTGACGGGCAGCACCGACGTTCGGGGAAGGCCCTTGAACGTGAAACGCGGAGAGTCAAAGAGATGTACGAAATCTTGAGTGGTCCCCTGGTCTGGGTAGCCTTCTTGGTGTTCTTCGGAGGCGCAGCCTACAAGCTTGTCCGCATGTTCAGGCTTGTCCGCAAGGAGAAGGTCACCTTCGACTACATGGACACCCGGTACGGCCTCCGCTCGATCCTTCACTGGATCATCCCGTTCGCCAGCAAGAACATGCGCGTGCGTCCGGTGATGACGGTGGTGGCGTTCCTGTTCCACTTCTGCTTGCTGATGACGCCGCTGCTGCTGATGGGCCACAACCTGATGTGGTTCGACGCCTGGGGCGTCCGGCTGCCGAGCCTGCCTGACGTGGTCTCGGACGTGATGACCTTGATCGTGATCTGCGGGGGGATGTTCTTCCTCTCCCGCCGGGTCGCGTCGCCGGTCGTTTCCTACGTCACCGACGGCTCGGACTACCTCATTCTGGCCATCGCGGTCGGGCCGTTCGTGACCGGATTCCTGGCCGCTCACGGATGGTTCCCCTACGAGCTGATGATGACGCTCCACATGATCACCGGGATCGTGTGGCTGATCGCCATCCCGATCAGCCGACTGAGTCACATGTTCTATTTCGTATTCACGCGCGCGTACATGGGTAGCGAGTTCGGCGCGGTCCGGAACGCCAGGGACTGGTAAAGAAAGTGAGGGCCTGATCCATGGAACTGCTCGACAGGCGGAAGGTCGAAGACGCCGGTATCGATCGGGGCGTTGAGAATCTGACGCCGGAACGAATCGAGAAGACGATCAACGCGGTGCTGGGGCCCGCCTCGGCGCGGATAGAGGTGTTCCTCCAGACCTGCATGCACTGCGGACTGTGTTCCAACGCCTGCCACCAGCACCTCTCGCGGAATTGCGACCCGACGTACTCCCCGGTGGCCAAGGTCAAGAACACCATCTGGGAGATGAAGAAGCGCAAGGGCAAGGTCAGCCCCGAGTTCATCCGCCAGATGGCGCGGATCGCCTTCGTGGAGTGCAACGGCTGCCGCAAGTGCAGCATGTACTGCCCCTTCGGCATCGACATCGCGTTCATGGTCGCCGGGCTGACCCGCCGCATCCTGCACCTGCTCGATGTCGTGCCGCTTTACCTGCAGGACACGGTCAACGCCCACGCCGAGACCAGCAACCAGATGCGGGTCCAGCCCGATGAGTGGATCGACACCCTGATGTGGCAGGAGGAAGACGCCCGCGACGAGGTCGTCGGTGCCCGCATCCCGCTGGACGTCGAAGGCGCCGACATCATGTACTCGGTCATCGCGCCGGAGCCCAAGATCCTGGCCCAGTTGCTGGGGAACATCGCCCAGGTAATGAAGGTGGCCGGGCTGAACTGGACGATGCCCTCCACCGATGGCTGGGACAACAGCAACATGGGCATGTTCACCGGCGATTTCGACACGTCCGGGCGCATCGAGCAGCTGCACTGGGAGACCGCCATGCGGCTGAAGGTCAAGAAGGTCGTGATGGGGGAATGTGGCCACGCATTCCGTGGCGCGGTCTACGACGGTCCACGCTACTGCGGCTGGAAGAAGCCGCCCATCCCGATGGTCCACGCGGTGGATTTCTACCACGACCTGATCTTCTCGGGCCGGATCAAGATCGCCAAGAAGTTCGACAAGCCCGTCACGTTCCAGGAGCCGTGCAACATCGTTCGCGGCGCGGGCCTGGGTGTGAAGCTGCGCGAGGTGATGAATGCTCTATGCAGCGACTTCCGCGACGTGACGAACAATTACGAGCACAACTTCTGCTGCGGTGCCGGTGGGGGTGTCGTCAACGCCGGACCTCCCTGGACCAAGACGAGGGTCCGGGGGAACCGGGTCAAGGCCGAGCAGCTGGAGGCGACCGGGGCAGAGTACGTGGTGACCCCGTGCCACAACTGCCATACCGGCATCGAGGACGTCCTCAAGGAGTACGACCTGAAGATGCACACGAAGTTCATCCTCGAGCTCCTGGTCGATGCGATGGAAATCCCCGAGGAACTCCAGTCCTGACCCTCAGCGAGGGAGTGAAAGGTTGTCGACATGACTGCTCGAAGTATCGGTTACCTGCTCATCCTGGCCATCCCCGCCCTGCTCCTGTTCGGCTGGGCCTGGTACACGGATCCCGCGGGCGACGAGATCGTCGAGGTGGGCCCCGACCTCATCGTCATCGAACGCACGGACGTCTTCCGCTACATGGAACGGCCGGCCGTGGCGTTCATGCACGAGACCCATGTGGAAAAACTCGTCGATGAGGGGTGCACGGCGTGCCACGAGAACGATGAGGATGGCCACGTGGTGCCGGAATTCGCCCGCGACATAGACCGGCCACGCAAGCTCATGGATTTCTACCACCAGGAGTGTCTGGGCTGCCACGCGGAGCGGTCCGCCGACGGTCTGGACACCGGTCCCCTGACCTGCGGTGGTTGCCATGAGATTGGCACGTCCTACGTGTCGACGCGCAAGCCGGCGGGCCTGGACCTCACCAAGCACCAGCTGCACGTGAAGGCCTACGACGACAAGTGCGAGGAGTGCCATCACGAATACGACGAGAAGACGGACGCCCTGGTGTACGTCGAGGGTAATGAATCCTCGTGCCGGGACTGCCACGAGGACGTCACCGAGGGCAAGCTGCTGAGCATGCGTGACGTCGCGCACGGTTCGTGCGTCGCCTGCCATCGGGAGCGGGAAGAACAGAAGAAGGAAGCGGGCCCGGCCGTTTGCTCCGGCTGCCACGAGGATGGCCTGCCCGACCCGTTGACACCCCAGATCGATGTGGAGCGGCTGGATCGCGGTCAGCCGGACATGACCACCATCACGGTGGGGTACGCGCCCTTCCTGGACGTCGAGTTCGACCACCTCAAGCACGAAAACCTCGCCATGTCGTGCAGGGTCTGTCACCACCAGAAACTCGACAAATGCAGCAGCTGCCACACCCACGTGGGCGATCCCAAGGGCGACATGGTTCAGCTCGACGACGCTTTCCACACCTGGAAATCGGAGCGTAGCTGCGTCGGTTGCCATCTCGAGAACGCTCAGAGGGACACCAACTGCTCCGGTTGCCACGGCGATGGCGTCCTGGCCCACGGCCAGACGGATGGTTCCTGCGACGCCTGTCACACCGGGGAGCCGGCCATGCTCGCGTCCATGCGCGGGGCGGAGGGCGACGCGATGGAGATGGCGTTGCCCTTGGCCGGCCTGCTCGGGGCTCCTGCCGCGGACGCGCCGTCATTGGACGGCGACGTACACTGGCCACCGCCTGCTCCACCGCCCACGGACCTGGAGGACGTGGTGGAGATCGGATCGCTGGCAGACAAGTACCAGCCGGTCCAGTTCGAGCACGCGGACCATATCGAGAAGCTGATGGAGTCCGGTGAGCAACTCCCGCTCGCCGGCCCCTTCCACTCCGGTAGCGCATTCACCTGCATCGCGTGCCACCACGAGTCCGAGGTGACCGAGGAAAACGAGTCGTGCACGTCGTGCCATGTGGAGCAGGAAGGCCCCCGTGACCTGGATGAGCCCGTCGGCGCCGTAGCGGCCTATCACAGGCAATGCGTCGGTTGCCACGTCCGCATGGATGCCCGCACCGAGGAGGGGGACCACACCATCGAGTGTATAGACTGCCACGCCGAAGCAGCCGGCGGGGAGGGTTCGAAATGAGCTGTTCGAGACGACGTTTTTTGAGAGGGCTCGCCGCCACCACCGTTGCTGGCGCCGGAGTGTCACTGCTCGACCCCACGGAATCACAAGCGGCCACCGCGCCCGCCTCCAAATATGCAGTCCTCGCCGACGTGCGGCGCTGCGTTGGATGCCGGACGTGCGAGGAAGCCTGCCGTCGGCAAAATGAACTCGATGAACCGGAGCACGGGGAGGACAATCACGACCTCTCGAGGCACTCCTACACCGCCGTCGGCGAGGTATCGCAAGGTGTCGAGGGCGACGAGGTGTACAGCAAGTGGCAATGCATGCATTGCCTGCGCCCCACGTGCGTCACCATCTGCCCCGCCGGTGCCCTGACCAAGACCGATCTCGGGCCGGTCGAATACAACGTCAAACGGTGCATCGGATGCCGCTATTGCGTCATCGGGTGCCTCTTTGGCGTACCCCGTTTCGACTGGGAAGAGCGCAAGATCGCCCGGTGTGTTTTCTGCCCTGATCGGCTGGAAAAGGGCATCGAACCCGCCTGCGTCGAGAGTTGCCCCGAACGCCTGTTCACCTTCGGTGAGCGGGCGGACATCCTGGCGAAGGCCGAGGAGGCCAGGCAACAAGGAGCCCTGGTCTATGGCGTCGAGGAAGCCGGAGGCACCTCCTGGATCTATCTATCGGACATCCCGTTCGAACAGCGGAATTTCCCGGAAGTCGACCACTCGGCTTACCCAGAGCACAGCAAGGTCATCACCGGGTCCCAGCTGGCCACGGTATTCGGCGGAGCGCTGGCGCTGGGGCTGTACTCGGCATCCCTGATGAAGAAACGAGTCGAAGATGTCGAGGAAGAGGGAGGTGAGCCATGAGCGCGTCGCTGCGCGAGCTACGAGGCGGTCCCTGGACCTTCACCTGGCGGTGGCTAGCCGTTCTCGCGGTGGTCATGCTGCCCGGTGCATACGGCCTGGTCCACATCCTCTTCAGGCACGAGCCTCCACCGATGGAATGGGGTACCCTCGTGCCCTGCTACGTGTTCTTTGCGCTGGCAGCAACCGGCTGCAGCCTGGTGAACTCGATCTTCACGGTGTTCGGCGTGGAGCGGTTCCGTAAGATCGCCAAACGGGGCGTGCTGCTCTCGGTGCTACTGATCCTGCCGCCGCTGATCTTCATCTGCGTCGAGCTCGGTAAGCCGTTCCAGATGTACAACCTGTACATCTTCTTCCAGCCTCACTCGCGCATGTCCTGGATGGGCACCCTCTACATGGTGTTCCTGTTCTCGCTGGTCGTCGAGCTGGTGGTCATGCTCCTCGAGGAGTCGCTGCCCAAGTGGGTCCCGCGGGTCATGGGCAGCTTCGTGCTGCTGGTCACGCTGGCGGTCCACACCAACTTGGGAGCGTTGTTCGGTTCGATCAATGCCAAACCGATGTGGTCGACCCACCTGCTGCCCATGCATTTCATCGTCTCGGCGGTGATGTCCGGCGCCGCGATCCACATCCTGTTCGGCTCGCTCGTCTACATCATCAAGCGCGGTGGGCTCCCGGAACGAATCCGCGTGCTCTACTCCCGGGACCTCTCGCCGCTGGTGATCGGGCTGATCATCGTCAACTTCGCCCTCATCGCCGAGAAGATCATCGCATCGACCCACGACACCGGGCTCGCTGCTGCCGTCGCCCAGTTGACCACGGGGGGCTATGCGCCCATCTTCTGGGGATTCGAGATCATCATCGGTGGCATCGTACCGCTGGTCATCCTGCTCAATCCCAAGACCCGAAACTCCACACGCTGGCTCATCGCCGCTGCGGCCATGCTGATCATGGGTGTGTTCGTTTCCAAGTACGACCTGGTCGTCGGCGGCCAGAGCGTCGCGGTGATGCCGCTGGCGGGTACGATTCCCTACTGGCCAGAGTTCGGTGAGATCCTGTTCGTGTTCACGGGGGCAGGCCTGTTCCTGATGCTGTTCACGCTCGGCGAGATCCTGCTGCCGCTGGACCCGGAAGAGGAACCCAGATGGTTGATCTTCCCTGAACGAGTGCTGCGATTCCTGCCCGACTGGCTCTACCCGGCCCGCCACCTACTCAAGTAAACCCCTGCGACCGATAGAAACCTAGCTGGCCAGAGCGGTACGGATGGTATCGAGGAGTTCCTCCGGCTCGATGGGCTTGCCGTGAACGCCGTCCGGCCCGCGCAGGCCGGGCTGGTTCTCCAGATAGGAACGGCAATCGTCATCGATCAGCTGGTCGCTGCCGGTCACGAGCAAGATCGGGATCTCCGCGTAGCGCTCGTCACTGCGCAGGGTCACGAGCAGGTCGAGCCCTGATTTGCCCGGCATCACCACGTCCATGATGACCACGTCAGGTCGAGCCGATTCCAGCTGCCGCAGCGCCGACCGCACATCGGAAGCCGTCGCCACCTCGAAGCCATTGTCTTCGAGCAGCAGCGCCAGGTACACGATCACGTCCGGGTCGTCGTCCACAACGAGGATCCTAGTGGTCGTCATGCATGCCTCTTTCCAGGACTAGCTGGGCAGTTCGTCTGTCGGATCGGAAGCAAGTTCAGCTTCCAACGGCAAACAAACCTTGAAATGGGCCCCCGTTCCCGGTTCCGAGCGGACCGTTATGCTCCCCCCGTGCTTGGCCACAATCTTGTTGGCGATGAAGAGTCCGAGCCCCGTGCCCTTGATACCCTTCGACGAGAAGAACAGCGAAAAGATCTTCTCGGTGGTTTCCTGATCCATCCCGATCCCGTTGTCCCGCACCTCGAATACCATCGAGGCCGTCTCCTGCCTGACGGTGAAGACGACCTGATGTTCGTCCTTCTCCCCGTCCGAATGGCAGGCCTCCACCGAGTTCTCCAGGATGTTGAGCAACGAGGCTCTGACGGCCTTGAAATCGCCCTGGAAGGTACCGATCTGCGGATCGATATCGAGCTTGAAGCCCACACCGAGAGTGCGAGCTTTCTTTTCCAGGATCTCCCCTATCTCGGCTACCAGAGCCGCAGCGTCAATGTCCGTGACATCGAGTTCGCGGTCCTTGGCGTAATAGAGAATATCCATGACCATGCTGCGGATGCGTCCGATGTTGCGCTGGACCATCTCCCAGCCCTGTGTGACCCGCTCCGGGTTGTCCTTTTCGAGACCGGAGTTGACCAGATAGATCCCGCCGTCCAGCCCGGTCAGCAGCCCTTTGATGCCATGGGAGATCGATCCCACCAGTAAACCGATGGAGGCGAGTTTGGACTGGAGTTCCCGCAGCTGGGTGATGTCCTTGAACAGGACGATCACCGACGTCACCTTGCCCTGCTCATCACGGATGGGCGAAGTCGTACACATCACGTTGATCGTCTCACCGCTGTTGGAGGTGAAGACGTCTTCGTGCTCACGCTTCTCGCCGTCTGCGAAGGTCAGCTGTGCGGGGCAGACGAGGCAGCGTTCGTCACGCCGCTTGACGACCTCGTAGCAACAAATCCCTTCGCTGGCACCGAACATATCGTGGAACGACTGGTTCGCGTGCCGGATGACGAGATCGGGGCCCTGCACGCGCAAGGGCGTGGGGACCTCGTTGAAGAACTGTTCGAATTGCCCTTGCATCGACCGTCCTTTCGGACCGCGACCGGCCCGTACACTCAAGCGCCCGTCTGGGTACCGGTCTCGAGGATGCGACGCAGGTTGGTTGTCAGATCATCGGGCTGCACCGGCTTGTCCATGTAGCCCTCGGGTGGCTTCACGGTACGGTCGTAGATCACCTTGCGGAACTCCGGATGCCCGGTGACGATGCAGACGGGGATGTCCTCGATCTTACCGTCGTTACGCAGCTCCGTGAACGCCTCGATACCGTCCATCCCAGGCATGGAGAGGTCCAGCGTGATCAGGTCAGGCTGGTTCTTGCGAGCGCTCTCCAGTGCCGCGTCGCCATCCGAGGCGTAGAAGGTCTCTGCACCGGCATCCTCGAGGACCGCGCAGAGGAACGTGCGAGCGTCCTCCTCGTCCTCGACCACCAGGATGCGCCGGCCGGCCAGCGGCCCGGCCACCGCAGCGGCTGCCGCGATGTCTTCTTCGATGCTCGCGGCCGCGAGCGCCTCCTGGCGCTTCTTGTAACCCGCGCACTCTTCCATCACGAGTGCGTCTTCCACCAGATCGACCAGCTGCTTGACCTCCATGCCGAGTTCGTAGTGGTTGATCAGGTCCGTGAGCCCATCGACGCAGTTGTGGCACGAGGTCACCACGATCTTGGCGCCAGTAGCCTTCAGCTGGTCGGCCTTGACCTTGGCAGACTCGAGGCGCCGTGGCGTGTATTCGGACATGGACATGGCGCCGCCGCCGCCGGTGCAGCAGTAGTTTTCCTGGCGGTTGGGTGTCATCTCCGTGAAATCGGTGACAACCATGTTCAGCAGTTCGCGCGGTTCCTCGTAGAATCCGCAGCTACGCGCGTTGTTGCACGAATCATGGAAGGTCACCTTCTCTGTATTCTTGTTTTTATCGACGACAATATCACCGTTCTTGATGTAGTTGAGCATCGTGATCACCGAGCTCTCCATCACGAAGTCCTGGTCGGTAGCAGACCAGTTGGGCCCCTCGCAACGGGTCGAACGGTATCCATGCCCACACTCGGAGATCACCACCTTGCCGACCTTGTACTTCTTGGCGGCTTCCTCCAGGTGCTTGTAGGTGGCACCTCCAAGTGCATCATCACCCGAGAACAGGCCGAAGTTGGTCTGGTCCCAGCCCCAGCTTGGCATCATCCAGCTCTCGCCAGCCGCATAGAAGATCCTGGCGGCGGCCGAGATGCTCCGCGGGTCGTATTTCACCTCCCGCGGATTGATGGTGTACATCACATCGACGCCTTCCTTGTCGATGGCGATGGCGCACCCCTCCTCGTCTTCGAGTTCGTCGCCCAGCTCTTCAGCCATCCACTCGATGGTGTCGACGTAGT
The DNA here is from genome assembly GCA_964504165.1 of uncultured Rickettsiales bacterium. Classification (GTDB taxonomy): domain Bacteria; phylum Myxococcota_A; class UBA796; order UBA9615; family CAYRNR01; genus CAZDDH01. The sequence goes on from CAZDDH010000131.1 coordinate 10,848, forward strand.
CCTCGATGAGCACGCCCATCTGGTTCCCCAGCTCCCAGCTGTCCTTGCTGACCACGCGGACCCCTTCAGGCATCACGCCGACCCGGGTCAGAAGCCCGCGCATGATCCGATTGAGAACGGCGGTATCCACACCCATCGGGCAGTTGAACGTGCATCGGCGGCAGTTGGTGCAGGTACCAAAGGCGATGTCTTTGAGACGCTCCAGGTCGTCGTCGGTGAACTTGTCCGCCTTGACCCACCAGGGGATGACGCGGCCAGTCCAGTCGTAGTGACGCTTGAACAGCTTACGCAGCTGATCGGCCTTGTAGGACGGTGTCAACTTTGGATCATCAGGATTACTGACGACATAGTGGCACGCTTCGTTGCACATTCCGCAGTGCACACATCCCACGATGGATCCCACCACCTGTCGGGTGAGCTTGGGTTCGAGCAGTTCGACCATCTTGTCGATCTTGTAGGTATTGTTTTGGGAGCTCACGACGGCCTCCTTCAACCACGAACCCGGGCGGCGGTGATGCTGCCCCGGTGCCCCAGCGTTTTGCCAAGCCAGAAACGGGTGAACGGGTAGTACAGGTAGTGGGAGATCTTGGAAAACGGCACGTAGACCAAGAAGAATGTGGTGCAAAATAGGAACGCCACGAGCCACATGTCGCTGGACAGCAGGCCCACGATGTGGGCTTCCGCAGCGAATCCGAACCCGAACCAGACCGTCAGCGTGAACAGGGAGAAGTAGTCGTCCGGTGTGCTGATGAGCCTGATCACGGGATTCGTGAACCGCCGCACGATGCGCACCAGTGACACCAGGAATGCCAGGCCGATGGCAGCCATGAACAGGTAAGCGACGGGCGCAAATTCGTGGATCACCCGGATGGGATTCGTGAAGGCCAGCACGATGCCCGCCGTCACTCCGATATGGAATAACGCGAAGCTCAGGTAGAAGGGCAAGTTCTTGCGGGTGCTCTCCATCTCCCAGGGCATGGCGATGTTGCCCAGGGAGTGGATCGCGCCCCTCATGGCGCCATCGCTGGCTGTCTTCTCACCCTTCATCTGACGATCGCGGCCGGCCTTGAACTTGAACAGCCAGACCAGACGAAGCGTGTAGACCAGGCCCATGACTCCCAGGGCCGCCCAGTGGGCAGCCTCGGCGATGAGCATCAAGTTGCTTTCACCGTGTGGCATCTTAAACTCCTGTACCGAGCTTCCGCTCGAATGGTTCGTATTCCCGGTTGTTCAAGGCCACGAACACGATCTCCTCGAACTCGTCGTGGCTTCTGAGAAACTCTCGAGATGAATCGACCATCACCTCAGCGCATAGGTCCAATGGCACCTGGTACAAACCCGTGCCGATGGGAGGGAATGCGATCTTCTTGACGCCCAGCTCGCCCGCCTTCTCCAGGCATGCGACTACGGACTGCTGCAGCTTCTCTCGCGTCGCCGGTTCGTGGAACTTGGGCCCGTTGGTATAGATGATGTGCTCTGCTTTCAGCTTGCCGGCTGTGGTAGCGATCGCGGTCCCGGTCGGGCACATCCCGATCTCGTCCAGCGCATCTTGCACCACCTTGCCAGCACGGCCTGTGATCGCCGTGCCGTAGCCTGCACCTAGCTTGCAGTCCTCGGTGATGTCGTAGACAAAGGCCTGGATTTCCAGGTCGGTGATATCCCCTTTGAGGATCCGGATCTTGGTTCCCCCGTTTGCTCTGTCACCCATATCTGCCTCCTCCTTGCTTCGAGGCCAGGAATTGCTCTGAATTCCTGCGATAAATCAGTCACTGACTTCGTAAAAACGCATCGTTCCGATACAGTTTCCCGATCAGCGGGCACTACATAGCACGCGCCTTAAATCCTAGAAAAATGATGGAAAACCGCACACTTATATGTAAGTAAAACCATAGGATTTAACCCTTCTGCGCCCCACAAATACCATGTGTTTAGTTGTATTCATCGTATCGGTGCTACAGGTTACGTTTGAGGTACAAATCTTTTTCAATCAACATAGGATTTGTGTTGAAAATTGAATCCGTCGATGCAAACCACGCTCGACACACACTCCCGAAGACGGCTGGATCTCATGAAACTCTCGACAAGAGCACGTTATGGCCTACGCGCCATGGTCGAACTGTCCGCGCATCACGGATGCGGCACGGTCAACATGAAAGAGATATCCGATAGCCAGGATATCTCTCGTCGTTACCTTGACGCTTTATTCAAATCGCTGAAGGTTGCAGGGCTCGTTCTCAGCTACCGGGGGGTCGGGGGCGGGTGGGTCCTGGCACGATCACCGATCGAAATCAGCGTTTACGACATCCTGACGGCGCTGGAAGGTTCCCTGAGCATGGTCCCTTGCGTGGATTTCCCGGACACCTGCACTCGCAATAAAACTTGTATAGCCCGTGAACTGTACGGCGAGATCCATCAGGCCATGGTGGGAGTGCTCAAGAAATACACCCTCGCCGACCTCTGTCATCGACAGGCAGACCTGAACAGATTGTCCGAATTGGGTCCAGGAATCGAAGGGCTCTGCGTCAAGGACGCGGACAAGTAGGACCAGGGTCCGTTAGATCGCCCCCCGCACTGCAGCGAGGAATTTCTCGGGATCGATGGGTTTGTCGAAGACCGCCACCGGCTTGGTCACGGCCAAATCCCGTCCGGGTAGCCCGCTGACGATGATCACCGGCGTGTCCTTCAGATCGGCATCCCGCGCAAGCTGGCGGTAAAAATCGGTGCCGCTCTTGTTTGGCATCATCAGGTCGAGCGTGATCAGGTCCGGACGCTCTTCCCTTGCGATTCCGATGGCCGAAAATCCATCTTCTGCGGTGCAGGTTTCGTAGCCGTTGTCCATCAGCAATGATGTCAGGTACATCCGGATGTCTTTTTCGTCGTCGACGACCAGGATCTTCTTGCTCATTTGGGTCTCCTCACAGGGCTCGGATGACATCATTCCTTGCAGGAAAATGCAACGCAGTAGCCTCCTCCCGTGTGAAGTTCCTCAGGATAGGGGTGGGAGGACGCGCCCGCGGTAGTGAGCATGCACCATGGCGAGGTACCGATACAGGGCATGGGCGAACTTGGAGAATGGGAAGAAGATCAGCAGCCAGAAGACGGCGCTGAGGTGCAGCATGTAGACGGGAACCCCGACGCTCATGGGTAAGGACAACGGCTCGAGGCGGGCGATCTCGGCGCCGAAGCCGGTCAGCCCGACCATCAGGATCAGCGCGACGAACAGCCAGTCCGAATACGTGGTGATCCCCTTGGGCTGGACGTTCTTCAGGCGGTAGGCGATGACGTAGAGGCTGCCGCCGACCATCAGGATGCCGGTGAGGTTGCCCACGATCTTCAGCGGATGGAGCCACGGAAGCGGATAGAGCTGGTTCCCGGCAATCTCCTTCTCCGTGTCCATGAACGCGAACAGGCCTTCTAGCCCGGAGAGGGCTTCCATCTCCAGGACCGTCAGGACGGTGGCCCCGGCGGTGGTGGCCATCAGGCCGAAGAAGCCGAAGAAGACCAGTCGGTGCCCCATCAGCCGGGGCTTGCCCTCTTCACAACGATCGAAGCGGCTGTGCCAGACCAGGTCCAGGGTCGCCGCGATGAAGGAGGCCACCAGGCCCTTGCCCTGGCCGTCGCCCCAGTCCTTGGCCTGGGCGTCGATGGCCTTCCAGAACCGCAGGGCGCCGAGCCCGGCCAGCCCCATGGCCGTGAAGAATGCCGTGGGGAAGAAGATGTTGATGATGCGGTGCTTGAGGAACTCCTCGTACTCGAAGCCCTGGTGCGCGAAGACCCCCTCGTGCCAACCCAGCCACAGGTACTGCGTGAGGACCATCAGGCCCAGGAACACGCTGGAGATCAGGATCAGCAGGGGGAGGTACTTGGCGCTGCGCATCATGCGGGCCATGAAGCCGGGCACGGCGAAGTGCTCGATGGCGTTGATGCGCAGCGACGCCATCACGTCGCCAGGCTGGGCGGTCCGGGGGCACCTGGAGTTGCAGTCCCCGCACTGGTGGCACAGCCAGATGTCCGGATCGGAGACCAGCTGGTCCTTGAGGCCCCAGCTGGCCCAGATCATCTCCTTGCGGGGATAGGGATGGTCTTCCGGTGACAGGGGGCAGGTCATGGAACAGGTGGCGCACTGGAAGCATTTCTTGACGTCTGCGCCACCCGCATCCACCACGTCGTCGATGAACTGCAGGTCCGGATTGATCTTCATCGTCATCAACACACCTCGTGCCTTGCGTTGAATGGTGTTCGGGGGACATTAAACATCATCGTTCGGCGAATCAATAGCTAAGCAGGCTCTTAGAGACATCAACCAGCGGGAACGATGCGTAAGTTGGTATCATCCCGCCACACCGCAAAAAACCGTGAGGAGCAACGCTGGGCATGGAACCGACTCGAGAGATTCTGTGGAACGTGGGCTGGATGCGCTGGCCGATCTACGGCCCCGCGATCCTGGCCTTCGCCATCGCCCTGTGGGGGAGCTGGAAACTGATCCGCCCCAGGCGCGCCCTGTTCCGCCTCGCCCAGCCCGCCCCCGGGCGCGCCGACGACCTCCCCGGCCGCTTCATCCAGACGCTGCGATATCTGCTGGGCCACGAGCGCATCCTGCGGGATGCCCTCCCAGGTGCCATGCACTTCCTGGTCTTCTTCGGGTTCGTGGTCCTGTTCATCGTCACGCTGGCGGTCATGGCCCAGGAGGATTTCACCGCCCTGTTCTTCGGTGTGGAGTTCCTCCACGGCCCAACCTATATCGTGTGGTCCCTGGCCGGTGACCTCTTCGGGGTCGCCCTCCTGGTGGGGACCGCCATCGCCGCTGCCCGGCGCCTGGTCGTCAGACCCGCCCATGTGGATACCCGCCGCCCGGATCTGTGGGCCCTGGCCCTGCTATTTGCCCTCGTCGCCACGGGCTTCCTGTCCGAATCGCTGCCCATGATCGGTGAAGGCGAGATGCGGCAGTACTGGGCTCCGTGGTCCCCCGTGGGCTGGCTGCTGGCCCTGGGTATCCAGGCCGCCGGGCTAGGGGAAGGCGCCATCCGCGGCATCCACGCCGTCAACTGGCAGATCCACATGTTGCTGGCGATGGTCTTCATCGCCACGCTACCCTGGTCCAAGTTCTGGCACATGGTCCCCGGCTTCGCCAACGTCCTGCTCCGAAACGACGCACCCAAGCCGGATCTGCCGGTGCTCACCATGGAGGATCTGGAGGACGAGAACCGGGAGACCTTCGGCATCCACCGGGTGGACGAGTTCACCTGGAAGGATCTACTGGACGGCGAAGCCTGCATGCGCTGCGGCCGTTGCACGGACGCCTGCCCCGCCCAGGCCACCGGCAAGCCGCTGGATCCCCGACGCATCATCCAGGCCATCAAGGCCAACGCCGACGAAAAGATGCCTCTGTGGATAAACCACGACGGCACCGCCAAAGAGGTGGATCGAGACGCCGAAGGTACGCCGTTGGTCAACAACTCCTCCTTCGAGGGGGACCTGAACGACGCCGCCCTGGGCTTCGACGAGCTGTGGTCGTGCACCAACTGCCGCGCCTGCATGGAGGCGTGCCCGGTCTTCATCGAACACGTCCCCAAGATCCAGGCCATGCGCCAGTACCTGATGTTGATGGAGAGCGAGTTCCCCAAGGAAGCCCAGCCGGTGATGAAGAACCTGGAGAACAACGGCAACCCGTGGGGCATCGGCATGTCCACCCGCGGCGACTGGGCCAAGGACCTGAACCTGCCCACCTTCGCCGAGAAGCCGGACGCCGAATACCTGCTGTACCCCGGCTGCTCCGGCTCCTTCGACGAACGCAACAAACGCATCGCCCGCGCCACCGCCCGCATCCTCATCGCTGCGGACGTCAGTTTTGCCGTGCTGGGCGAGGAGGAGACCTGCTGCGGCGATCCGGCCCGCCGCACTGGCAACGAGTACCTGTTCGCCATGCTGGCCGTGCAGAACATCGAGGTCTTCAAGGGCTACGAGATCACCAAGATCATCACCCCGTGCCCCCACTGCCTCACCACATTGGGTACCGAATATCGCCGTCACGGCGGCGAGTTCGAGGTCGTCCACCACACCGAACTGATCGCCGACCTGCTCCAGTCAGGCCGCATCGAGCTCAACAAACCGGTGGAGGGCCTCGAAACCGCCACCTACCACGACTCCTGCTACCTGGGCCGCTGGAACGACATCTACGACCCCCAGCGCCATATCCTCGACGCCCTCCCCTCCTCCAAACTCGTGGAAATGCCCCGCCACGGCAGCAACGGCTTCTGCTGCGGCGCTGGCGGCGGCCGCCTGTGGATGGAAGAAACCCTGGGCACCCGCATCAACCACAACCGCATTCATGAGGCCACCATTACCGGTGCCGACACCCTGGTCTCCGCCTGCCCCCACTGCATGATCATGCTCGGCGACGGCCTCTCGGGCATGGAAGACGCGGGCGACCTGGGGCTCAAGGACATCGCCGAACTCGTGGCGGAGTCGATGGGCCTCGACTAACAGAGGAGAAAAAAAACGCAGAGGACGCGGGGAGGAACGCAGAGGCCGCAGAGGGGAAGGAGAAGTGTTAAGGGAAACAATCCCCCCCCAAAAAAAAGCTCCCTTCTTCCTCTGTACCCTCCGCGTCCCTTCCCCTCCGCGTCCTCTGCGTCTTCTCCCCTCCGCGCCCTCTGCGATTTTTTCTTCTCTCCCCCGGACCACGCGCGCAGAAATGCGCCGATTCGCGCGTCAGGCATGGATGTTGAGGAATGCAGTCAGGGGGCGGGGGTGGGATCTACATACCCTTGAACGGGTTCATGCCGATCTCTTCGATGAGCTCGTCGAACTCGGCCATCGCCTCGGCCACCTTCTCGGCGTCCGTGTGATCGACCGCGTGCAGCTGGACGCGCTCATTCTCCATCGACATGGACTCCAAGGTCTCCTTGATGTTGCTCCCGCGAGCCTCCATCAGCTCGGATCCCTTGATGTAGTGGCACTGGTAGTCCTCGCCCCACTTGCAGCCCAGCATCAGCACGCCGTCGAAGCCGTTGGAGATGGCTTCCTTGATCCACACGACGTTGATGGAACCGAGGCAGCGGACCGGCACCACGCGCATCCACTGGGATAGCTCCAGGCCCTTTTCGGCGGCCAGCTCCAGCGCTGGGATGGCGTCGTTTTCGCACGCCAGGCACAGGATCCGAGGCTTCTCGTCCCACTCGTCGGGGACCTCGACCGCCTGGATCATGTCGGCGGTTCCGGCCACGTTGTAGGTCGGGAAGTTGACGATACGCTCCGGGCAGGCGCCCAGGCAGATACCGCAGCGACGGCAACGGGTGACGTTGTACTCGGGGGTACCCTTTTCGTCCTCGTTGATGGCGCCGAAGGGGCACTCTTCCGTGCAGCGCTTGCACTGGGTGCAACGCATCAGGTTGAACTCGGGGAAGGCCGTATCACCGGCGCGGGGGTGCACCGTCTCGCCACGAGACAGCATCTCCACCGCCTGGATCGCCTTGAGAGCGGCGCCCGTCGCGTCCTCGCGGACGGAGAGTCCGTCCATCGGGGAACGGGTCGTACCGGCGGCATAGATGCCGGTGCGGCGCGTCTCGTAGGGGAAGCAGATGAAGTGGGAGTCCGGGTAGCCGTGCGCCAGCGCAGGCATGTCCGGGCCCTGACGGTAGTTGAGGTTGAGGATCTCAGCACCATCGTGCTCCGCCAGTTCCTCAACTGCCGTGACCGACTCCTCGTACTTGGCGTTCTCCGGGCCTTCGGCCACGGCCGCCTTGGCGTCCGTCAGCTTGCGAATCAGCTCACCATCGGCCGCCACCGGCTTCATACCGGCGTTGAGCACGACCAGATCGACCTCGACCTGCAGCTGGTCGCCCAGCATGGTGTCGTCCACGTCCAGGGTCAGCGCCTCGCCACCGTCGGTGACGTTGCTGACGGAACCACGGGTCATGAAGATGCCCGCGTCCTCCTGGGCCGAACGATAGAAATCTTCGTACTGGGCCGGGGTCTTCATGTGCTCGAAGAACACATAGGCCCGGGCTTCGGCGTCCTGCCGCACGTACATCGCCTGCTTGAGGGCGTTGAGCGACTGGATCGACGAGGCGTACGAAAAGACGTCCGCGTCGCGGGAATCATGGCACTGGACGAAGGCCACATTCTTGGCCGGCTGACCGTTGGACGGCCGCTTGATGCCGCCGTTGGCCGCCATCTCTTCCAGCTGATGGTTGGTGATGACATCGGCGATCTCGCCGTAGCCCATGTAGCCGGTGGGCTCCACGGGGGTGAAGCCGGTGGCCTGGACGATGGCGCCCGCGCGGAACGCTTCGCCATTGGCCAGCGTCACGTCGAAGAGGCCGGGGCCGCCTTCGATGCCGCTGATGGTCGTGCCCTTGTGCACGGTGACCTTGTCACTGGACTCGGCGTAGTCGATCAGCGCGCCGATGGTCACGTCTTCCATCTCGCGGTACGGGGGCTTGTGGGGGATGGACTTGTGCAGCTTGGCCGCGTAGCCGCCCAGCTGCTCTTCCTTCTCCACCACGACCACGTCGTAGCCGGCGCCGGACGCTTCCTTGGCGGCCGTCAAGCCACCGAGACCACCACCGACCACCATGATGGTCTTGTCGAGGCCGGAATGCTCCTCGAACAGGGTGATGTCGCTCATGCCCTTGACCCGGGCACAGGCCATGCGCAGATAGTCCTCGGCGCACATCTGGGTGTCCTCGTCCTCGGCGGGATGCGTACGGACGACCCAGTCCTGAAGGTTGACGAATTCCATCGACGCCTGGGGCAGGTCGGCGGCGTTGTAGATGCGGGCGGACGGCCCGGCCAGCACGACCTTGCCGAGCTCCTCGGCCGTGACCTTCTCGCAGATGGCGGCCAGGTCGGCCCCCTCGCAGGTCTCGACCAGCTCACACAGGTCCGCACCGCACTCGTCATTGACGACGCCCTGCAGGGCATCCAGATCGATGGCATCGGCGATGCCGTACCCACTACAAATGAAGACTCCGAGTTTGTCTCCCACGGCGCTACCTCCTCACGTCCTGGATGGCCTTCAGCGCGGCCGCGGTTGCGTCCTTGACGGAACGGGACACGTCGATGGGCCGGCGGGCACAGCCGACACCATAGATGCCGTTGCGCTCCATGCCCTCGAAGATGAACCCGTAATCGTCCGTCGCGGCTCCCTCGACGGGGGCTTCGGCGTTGTTGGGCACGACGCCGGTAGCCAGCACGACCATGTCGAACTCATCCTTGTGGAGCTTGCCGGCGAGGGTGTCCTCGACGTCCAGCTTCAGCTTGCCGCCGTCTTCGTTCACCTTGGCGACCTTGCCCTTGACGAACTTGACGTGGTCATCCTCGAGCAGCTCGTAGTAGAAGCCCTCGTGACGGCCGATGGTACGGATGTCGATGTAGAAGATGGTGACGTTGGCCTCGGGCAGCTTCTCGCGCACATAGCGAGCCTGCTTGAGCGAGCCCATGCAGCACACCGCCGAGCAGTACGGCAGGTGGTTTTCGTCACGGGAGCCAGCGCACTGCACGAAGGCGACGTTGGTCGGCTCGCTGCCGTCCGCACGCTGGATCTTGCCGGCCGTGGGGCCGGTGGTGGAAGCCAGCCGCTCCATCTCCATATTGGTGATGACGTCAGCGTTGGCCTCGTAGCCCAGGGTGTCGAGCTTGGCGGCGTCGTAGGGCGTCCAACCGGTGGCCACGATGATGGCGCCGACCTTGACGTCCATCTTCTTGGCTTCGGTGACCGCGCTGCGGGGCGCCGAGGTCAGCAAGAAGGTCTTCTCGTCGTCGCTCAGGGCGTCCAGGTCAGTGGCCTGCACGTCGATGGTGACATCGAAGTTCCCCGCCTCGCCGCTGACCTTCTCGACCGTTGCCGGCATCAGGACCTGGATCCGCGGGTTGGTGCGGATCCGGCGGAAGTTGATCTCCAGCCCGCACGTCGGCGGACAGAGCTTGGGGAAGTAGTTGTTGAGGGTGATTACCCGGCCGCCCAGGTAGGCCTCTTTCTCGACCAAGATCACGTTGCTGCCAACTTCGGCTGCCTCGACGGCGGCCGTGATCCCGGCGATCCCACCCCCGATAATCAGGATGGTGTCATTGCCGTTATCGTTCACCTTGCCTCTCCTCGCGTTGAGAGTTGCTGGGGAATTACTCACTATATAAAGAGGGCTGTGAGGATACCGATCACGGCAAGCCGTGGGTAGTCTGCAGCCCCCTTTTTTTTGCTGGTTTGTCGGACTTCTGGTGCGTCCAACTGGGGGCACCGAGGCACCCCGATTCTCAAAGGCCCGCTATTCCTCGCGTTTGAAGAATTCGTGCTCTTTCTTCTCCTGGGCCTTGAACATGGGATGCAGCTCCATGGTGGCCTCTTCGAAGAGCGCGAATCGCAGCCATTCAAAGCTAAATCGCATCAATTCGTAGTCATCGGTGCGCATCTTCTCGGCTCGCTCTGGCTCGATGACGAACTTCTTGAGGAAGCTGGACTCGAAGATGAAGCGCCGGAAGCGGTCCAGGTTGTAGGCGGCCATGAAGAACATGTCCATCTTGGCCGGCGACAGGTCCCCCCGATCCCAGAACGGATGCAGGGAGATGGGGGCAAACAGCTCGCCCGCGTCGTCGTACTCCTGCACGCCCTGGTCCTTGACCCAGTCCTTGATGGTGATCTCGCGATCCTCCTGGTGGCCCTTGCAGAAATCTTCCTCGAGGATGAAGAAGAAGGGGTCGCCCTGTTCTTCCTGGTCCCGCGGTGCGGCCATGCCCACGGGGTACATGCGGCAGGCCCAGGGCCGGTCCTCGTAGACCGTGCAGCCCTTTTCGCTGACGAAGGGGCAGGGTTTACCCTCCACCTCCTCCTGCATTTTCAGCACGGGAGTCGGCTGGTTGATCTCCTTGCTGAAAGGCACCAGAGAGTACTTCTCGTGGAACTCCGGCGAGGAAATCCCAAGCCGATTCTTGAGCCGGATGATGTCGTACGGCGTCAACACGATGTTGATGTCGCCGCAGCAGTTGTTGAAGCAGGACACGCCCGGGTGGCAGCAGAAGCTGAACTTGTCGTCCGGCGCCAGCCGCGGTGCGTCTTCGAGGATACGAGTCTTGAGATCTCTTTTTTCGGTCATGGTTCGGCCTAGTTCTCGCCGTCGGCGGCGTCGGGCACCTCGCCCTGGATCCAACCCCGCATCGCAGCGGCGGACCACACGGGCAGCGGCCCGTTGGCACCGGTGTCGGGATCGTATCGATATCTGTAAGAGGCTTTCTGTTCGAATTTCTCCAACATCCACGCCCACCCTTTGACGAAGTAGGAGCAGTCGTCATTGAAGCAGACGTAATGTTCGGAGCCGCCCCACGAAGATTCCGCGGGCGTGGTCCAGAGGAGAAGTCGTTCACCACAGTGGGGGCAATTTGTCATGAGGAAATCACTCGGCGCGGTGTGTTGAAGGGGCTCGGAAACAACACCCCCCGGATGCCTCGAAAGACACCCGGGGGGTGAAGGTTCACGTACAGATCAATCAGTCGATGATCGAGTAGATCGGGCGATCGATGACCTGCCACTCGCCGTCGACCTTCTTGACGTTGACGAACTTCTTCCAGTTCTCGTCGTCGAGGGCCGGCTTGTCGGAGCGGTAGTAGTACCCAGGCCAACGGGTCTCTTCGCGTGCAATCAGGGTCTGCACGTGAGACTCGGCCTGCGCCATGCGGTGGATGTTCTCCCAGCAGCGCTCGAGCTCGTAGTTGCTCTCGGCGGCCAGCTTGTCGGAGTCCTCACGCAGGAAGGTGAGCAGCTCGACAGCGCGGTCCAGCATGACGTTGTTGGTCGAGAAGGCGGCGGACACACCACCGGCGTACTCGTCCATGATCTTCTGGAGACGGAACATGAACTGACGGGGGCGGATGTATGCCGGGTTGATCATCGGGTCGGTCGTCGCGTCCTTGTTGTCCGCGAAGACGCCCAGCGGCTTCAGCGTCTCGGCCTTGAGGGCTTCGATCGTCGCGTCGGCGACGGCCGGCATCTCCAGACCCTGGCTGACGATCCAGCTGACCATGGCCTTACCCACGATACGGCCCTCGGCGTGGGAGCCGGAGCTGAACTTGTGGGAGGAGGCGCCGGAGCTGTCACCAGCGGCGAAGAGGCGCGGGGTGGTGGTCAGGCCGTAGGCGCCCCAGAAGTACTCACCCTTGGTCTCGTCGGTCTGCAGATCCTCGGAGCCGGAAATCCAGGCACCGGAGGCGCCGGAGTGGGAGCCGATGAAGTAAGGCTCGCAGGCGGCGATCTCGGAGGGCTTCTCCTCGGGACGCACGTTCGTGGCGGCCCACAGGTGAGCCTGCGAGATGGTCATGTCGAGGAAGTCTTCCCAGGCCTCGGACTCGAGTTCCTTCATCTTCTTCTTGTAGGCCTTGGGGTCATCCTTGTACTGGTCGGCGATGTTGGCCAGAGCCTCTTCCGTCCGCATGTACAGGGGGCCCTTGCCCTCGAAGATGTCCAGCATACCCAGCCAGTTGCGCAGGTTCGCCGGAATCGGCTTCACGGAGCCGTAGGGGCCCCACTTGGCCAGCTCGTCGCGGCGCTCGACCATGTAGTTGCCACCGAAGGCGTTGGTCGCGCGGGACTTGAAGAGCAGGAACCAGGCACCGACAGGACCGTAGGCATCCTTGAACCGGATCGGGATGAACCGGACTTCCTGGCAGGTCATCTCACCGCCAGCCTCGAGCACGAAGTGCGCGGAGGAGCCGGTGTTGAACGGCGGGTACCAGGAGCGGCCGAGGCCCTCACCGGAGCTCCGCGGCTTGAAGACGTGCACCGCGCCGCCCATGGCAGCCAGCGTCGCCTTCGCCTTGAAGACGTAGAACTTGTCGTCGCGCGTGGAGAAGCCCACGGCGCCCTTGCACTCACCATCCTCGATGATCGGGTTGGTGATGAACACGCGCTCGTAGATCTCGCCGTCGTCGCCGAGCTCGGCCATGGCGTTCTTGGCGGCCTCGGCCACGATGATCTTGTAGCTCTCGCCGTTGATCATCA
>CAZDDH010000132.1:0-23821 GCA_964504165.1 uncultured Rickettsiales bacterium
TACGTCAAACCTGACGCGGCTTTACCAGCGCCCCCTTTCCGCCGATGCGCCCTCCGCTACCTCCCCATCGAGGTGACGCCCTACGAGTGGTCGACGGTCACCTTGCCCCTCACCGAGGACGCCATCGCCCAATTCGACGAAGGGGAGGACCAGGGGGCACACCGGTTCGAATTCTCGTTCTTCTGCCGCACATCGGACGCCGTCACCGTCGATATCGACGACTGGGAGCTGACGTGGGAGCTGGAGGGGGAGGCGCTCCTCGAGGCGCAGCGGGCCCTGCTGGACGAGCGGTACAGCGATGGCGGCGTCACCCACTTCGTCGGCTCCGAGATCACGCTCGTCTCCGACCAGAACCACGTGAACCGCCTCGGCCCCGGATATGACCTCCTGGTGTACCCGGAGGAAGGGACGGTCTCGCTTGCGACGGCGGTGCAGTTCGTGCACGACACCGGCGGCGTGGCGACGTGCAACCACCCCTTCGGCGTGGCGCTGTACAACCTGGAAGGGGAGGAGGCCGAGGTCACCCTCAACACCGTACTGGCCGCGTGGCTGGCGGATGACGGGTACGGCTGTGACGCCGTCGAGGTGGGCTATCTGGCCCGCGGGCTCGACCTGGCGCACCACATGGATCTGTGGGATCTGCTGGGGCTCCATGGGGTGTTCGTCACCGGGATCGGATCGTCCGATCACCACTGGGCGACGGACTGGGTGGAGTTCACCAACCCTTTCCTGACCTGGGCCTTCATGGACACGCCGGACCAGATGGGCCTGGCCGAGGAGGTGCGCGGTGGGCGCGTCTTCTTCGGCAACATGGGCTACTTCATCGACGAAGAGCCGCTGCTGGACCTGTGGTCCGAGCACGGGGCGGTGATGGGCCAGGTGCTGGAGTCCGACCTACCCCAGGTGATCCACGTGGAGACCGGGTACGTGGAACCGGGCTGGGAGCTCGTGCTGCTCGTCAACGGCGTCGATCAGGGCTGGGTCCTGCTGGAAGGCACGGAGACCGATACGGTCTTCGAGCTCGACCCGGTGGAGGACCTGAGTGTCATCCGCGCCGAGATCCGCACCGCCTGGGACGAGCCCATCTTGCTGTCGAATCCGCTCTGGGTCGTGGGCTCGGAGTATGAGGGGGCGATTCCCGCGGAACGGCTGGCGTACTGAACGTCTCTGGTGCCCTTGCCCTTGCCCTTGCCTTCCTTTCTATCTTCTTCTCCTCTCTCCATTCCTGCTTTCCTCACTTCTCGCTTTCCTTAGATGAATCTCTTCAATCGTCTCTCAAGAGGAAAACCGCTCAGGAAAGCAGGAATGGAGGAAAGCAGGAAAAGAGGAGAGGGCAAGGGTTGGGATAACGTGCGTCGGGGCGCAGGCTATCGGTTATGGTCGCGCATAATGGACGTGATTGGGCACGCCGGAGTCGGCCAGGTCCCGCTCCGAGGCCAGGATGTCCAGATCGCCGTCGTTGTCCAGGTCGCCCAGATCCAGCCCCCAGGTGGTGTCGTGGTTGTCCGATACCCAGTCGGGGGTGGTGGGGAAGGTGCCGCCGTCGTTGAAGTAGATGGTGTTGGTGTTGGGGGTGCCGTCGAACTCGGGTCCGGCCTCCCAGGAGTGGCCAAAGATGATGTCCGGCCAGCCGTCGCCGTTCAGATCCCCCGCCGCCACGCTGACGGCCAGGCGGTACTCGTCCGACTCCCACGAAGCGGTCTGTTCCAGCTCCCCGTCCACGTTGGCGTATATGACGCTGTGGCCCTCCTCGTTGGCGCCGATCATCTCGGGGAAGCCGTCCTGGTCTAGGTCCATCACGGCGATGTAGCGGGTCTGCTCGGCATCGTCGGACTGCCAGTCCGGTTCGGCGGGGAAGGAGCCGCCCCGGTTGTAGTAGACGACCTGGCCCTCCCACATGGCCGCATAGCTCAGATCCAGGAAGCCGTCGTTGTTGAGGTCTGCCCAGACCACAGAGCGGGTGAACCGGCTGTCGGCGCTTTGCCAGCTGGCGTCATGGTCCAGGGCGCCCCCCAGGTTGCGGTGCACCTCGTTGAAGCCGTCCTGCTGGACCGAGTTGGTGTTGGCGATGGCCAGGTCCAGCCAGCCGTCGTTGTCCATGTCGCCGAAGGCCAGGCTGCGGGTCTCCCAGGTGGATGTGGCCCGCCAGGAGGCCTGGTCACCGAGCATCCCCTCGCCGTCGTTGAGGTGCACGTAGTTCTCGCCGTCCCGCTGACCGAAGGCGGCGTCGTTCCAGCCGTCCCGGTCGATATCGGCGACGGCGCAGCCGAAATCGGCGGTGAGGATGTCGCTGGACCAGTCTGCCGTGGTGGCCAGGGTGCCCGCGCCGTCGTTGAGGTGGGCCCGGCTGTGGCCGCCGGTGCCGGTCTCGCCGTTGGCGAAGATGGCGTCCAGCCAGCCGTCTCGGTTCAGATCGACCAGGCAGCCGGTGACGGTGACATCGGCCTCGTCCGAGGTCCACGAGGGGGTGGGCTCGATGGTGGAGCCGACCAGCGTGGTGGCCGCCCATGACGAGAGCGTGTACCCGCTGTGGACCGGGTCGCCCATCACGGTGAGCTCGAGGGGATCGCCCGATGTGGAGAGCAGTCCCGGCGTGAGCGTCAACCGCACCAGATCGCCGGCGTGTAGCTCCCGGTCCGGCGTCACGGTCAGGGTGCGTGACGTGTCATTGTAGTCCAGCGAGTGGCCCAGGTAGCCCCGCTGGTGGGCATGGAGCACGACCGTGTCCGCGGTGAGCGTCTCGGGGTCCACGTCGTCGGTGAACACTACCTCGAAGGTGGCGTCCGCGGCGACGGCCACGGCGTTGTTGGCCGGGGTCGTGGACGCCACGGTGAAAAGGGGGGGCGGGGCCGTGTCATCGTCCCCCGAGGTATCGTCCCCGGCGTCATCGTCGTCGGTGATGTCGTCGTCACAGGCGTCGTCGTCGTCCTCTTGCGGGCAGGCGACGAGCAGGCACACGGCCGCGAGCAGCCCCCCGTACAGTCCCCTCTTCATACCCGATCCCTCCTCCATCACTCCCCGGCCATCGGCCCGAAGATGTCTCCCAGATCCCCGCCACGGACATAGTCGGATTCATAGACGCCCACCGCAACGTCCGGGGCCGGGACCGCCAGATAGACGGCGGACGGCGTGCCCTCCGTCCAATTCTGCTGGCCCTGATCGGCGCTCCAGGCGCCGCTCACGTCCGGCCATTGCGTGGCGCCTAGCTCCAGCAACGACGGGATGGTCATCTCCCCGATCCAGGCGCTGCGCGTGCACTCGGCGGCCGTCCGCGGGCAGCCCGAATCCGTGATCAGCACGGCGGTCTCGTCGATGAAATCCACGTCCCGCAAGTAGCCCAGTTGCTCGCCGGGGAGCTGGATGTCGGTGTGGTACCACGCCGCCTGGTCGCTAAAAGCGATGACGCTCATCGACCCCCGCGCGGCGGAGGGGGTGGCCGGATCGAACCAGTCGGCGCTGCCGCCGGAGGCGTGAGCGACGACGGCGAAGGAGCCCATCACGGTGCCGATGACGTCCACGTTGTGCGGTGCGTTGAGGAACGACGGCTCCCCCGCCTCGACGGGCGGGAACACCCAGGCGGTGCTCGGGTCGCCTCCCGCCGCCACGACGATGTGCAGCAGCTTGCCGCGATAGTCGCCCCCCGGCTCGCCACCCTCCTCCTCGCTGTCCCGCAAGGTGGTGAGGATGTGCAGGTCGTCGCCGTCCAGATAGGCCTCGACGCTGGTGGGGGTGCCGTAGCTGTCCCATCCGGCGACGGTATCCGCGCTGTAGATGCCAGATACCACCGCGCAGGCGTTGTTGATGTTGGGCGGATCCCGGTCCACCTCCATCTCCACCAACCGGTGGTTGTCCGTGTCGGCGACCACCACCCGGATGGCCGTCGCCGTCTCCTCGACGATGCTGTAGTCCTGGGGATTGCGCAGGGCGCAGTCGAACTGGCTGGCCCCTTCGGGATCGATGAGGTCGCAGGGGTTCTGCCCCAGGCCACAATCCCATTCCAGCAGGTCCGGGTCGATGGCGCTCAGATCCAGCCGGTTGACCCACCACTCCAGCTCGGGCTGCTGGGCGTCGGGCCACCGGATCCGCCCCAGCACGCCGGGGAGGGGCTCGGCGGCCCCCGGCACGGGCTCGATGGACGGGCTGAAGGTCAGCGTGAGCCGGTCCAGGCCGTCCGGGCCGGCGCTGTGGGCCAGGCCGCGTGGGAAACAGACCACCTGCTCGTTGCCCAGTGGGTAGCCACAGAGGTCGGGGGCCACCCCGGGGAGGGAGACCTCCAGCGGCCCGATGGCTTCGCCGGTGGCGGCCCGGAAGAAGACGATCCGCTGGGTGGCGGCGCCCCCGGCCACCACGACCAGGTCACCGGGGGTGGGGCCGGTGTCGTCGTCGTCGGACGTGTCGTCGTCGGCGGAGTCGTCGTCCCCTGCGTCGTCATCGTCCCCGGCGTTGTCGTCGTCCCCCGAGTCGTCGTCCTGATCGGTGTCGCAGGCCATTGCGAGCAGGGCCCAGGTAGCGAACAGAAGGCTCGACATCGCGTATCGAAGGTGCATCAGGTAGCTCCGCAGGTTCATACATAGCAGATCGGTGGGAGTAATCACGTATCCGGCGATCCACGGCGGCGGTAGAATGGGCCGGAATGAGGACTGGCCGGGGAACCAAAGCACCGTCGTGCGTGTTGCTTCCGCAGGAGGAACGCCCGTGATCCGCCTTACAGGCTTGCTGATTGCTGTTCTGTTGCCGCTGATGCCGCCCGCCGACGCCCTGGCCCAGCTACTGCTGCCCCTCGATGTCCCGCTGCCGCCTGAACACCGGCCCGACATCACGGTCCTCGAAGAGAAGGTGGAGATCGTCATCCGCGACGAGCACGCCACCACCCGGGTGGTGCAGGTGCTGCGCAACCACACCGGCCGCACGCTGGAGGGCACCTACGTGTTCCCCCTGCCCCAGGGGGGCGCGGTGAGCGATTTTGCCACCTGGGACGACGGGATCCGGATCCCGGGCGTGATCCTGGAGCGGGAGGAAGCCCGGCGCATCTACAACAGCATCGTGCGGCGGCGCATCGACCCGGGGCTGGTGGAGGAGCAGGAGGGCAACCTGTTCTCCGTGGACGTCTTCCCCATCCCCCCCCACGGGACCAAGCGACTGGAGCTGGAGTTCACCCAGTTGCTGGACGTGGACTCGGGTGGCGTGCGGTACCTGTATCCGCTGGCCAACGCCGGCCGCCGGGAGGCCATCGATACCTTCCGCCTGGACTTCACGGTGGAATCCACCCTGCCCATCACCGGCCTGAACCTCCCCGCGGAGACCCTGGCCGTGGCGGTGGATTCCCAGAGCACGTACCGGATCGAGGGCCACCTGGCCGAGCAGATGTTCCTGGCGGAGCAGGACTTCGCGGTGGAGTACCTGGTGCAGACCGAGGGGCTGGGCCTGCGGGCCCTCAGCTACCACGACGGGCAGCGGGACGAGCTGGGTTTCTTCCTGGCCTCGATGCTGCCGTCGATGGATCTGGTGGGTGAACAGGACCGCGGCGGCCGGGACATCGTGCTGATGTTCGATACCTCCTATTCGATGATGGGCGAGGGGTTGGAGGGATCCCTGGAGGCGGCTCGCGAGGCGGTGGCTTCGCTGGGGTCAGAGGACCGGGTGGCGGTGTTGGCCTTCAACGACCAAGTCCACCTGCTCGAGCCCGAGCTGGCGCCGGCGGGAGCCGGCATGGCCGCCAAGGTGGAGCAGCTGCTCCGTACCGTCACCCTGGGGGCCGGGACCGACCTGGAGGCGGCTCTGATCGATGGGCTGGCCATCGTCAACCGGGAGCGGTCCGACGGCCGGCAGCGGGCGTTGGTGATGATCACCGATGGCCATCAGACCGTCGGTGATATCGATCTGACGGCCATCGAGGAGCGGGTGATGGCGGCCCACTCGGGGCAGGCACGGATCTTCTCGTTCACGGTGGGGCAGGGCACCGAGGACCCCCTGCTGCAACATCTCACCGAACGGACCCACGGGCACTTCGAGCACGTGCGGGGTTACGGCGACCTGAGCTACCGGCTGGCCCGCTTCCTCGAAAAACTGGACCTGCCCCTAGTCACCGACATCCAGGTCAAGGTCCCGGGGCGCACGGAGCAGATCTACCCGGGGCAGCTGGCGGACACCTTCGTGGGCAGCCGCCTGCTGGCGGTGGGCCGCTACAAGCGGTCCGTGCGCGGCAACCTCAAGGTGGAGGCGCGGCTCCGCGGGGCCGCCGTCACGGCGCAGCAGCCGGTCCACTGGAGCGACGACGCCCACGGCGACGAGTACATCGGCCGCCTGTGGGCCCGGGCCCGGGTGGACTACCTGCTGGAGCGGATCCACGTGGACGGGTACCGGGAGGAGTGGCGCGACGAGATCGTCGAGCTGAGCCGCAAGTACAAGTTCGTCACCCCCTACACGTCGTTCCTGGCAGCGCCGCGCGCCCTGTTGCGTCCGCGGGTGATCAAGCCCGGGGACCCGGTGCTCCACATCCGGGCCCCCCACGGTACCGAGCGGGTCAACGTGGTGTTCCCCTTCGGCGAGACCAAGCCGGCCGTCTACGAAGAGGACCGGGGGCTGTGGGTCTGCCGCTTCCTGGTGCCGGTGGGCATGGAGGATGGCTCCTATGACGCCATCATCGTGCTGACGGACGAGGACGGTCGCCAGGTACGGGAGCGCAAACGGTTCGTCATCGATAGCCTGCCGCCGGACATCCGAGTCAGCCTGCCAGGGCGATCCGCCCGCGCCGGCGACGAGCTGGAGATCCGGGTGGACGCCCCCCCGGACACGGGCCACATCGTCGCCACCTTGATGCGGCCGGACGGCCGGGAGGTGTTGAAGGTACCCATCCGCTGGGACGACGACGCCGGGATCAACACGGGGCGCCTGTCCCTCCCCGAGCAGCTGCCTGCTGGGCCGTATTCGTTGTTCGTCCACGCGACGGACTTCGCCTACAACGAGACCGGCCGCCACACCGAGCTGGAGGTGCTGTGATGGCTCTCCGCGCGATGACCTTGGTGTTGCTCATCGGCCTGGGGCTTCCGGCACGGGCCGGGGTCCCGGACGTGATGGCCACGGCCTATCCGGACCCCCAGGAACGCCTGGCCACCGCCCGCGCAGCGGCCAAGGACGGGGGCGCCATGGAGCGCTGGGCCCTGGCCGAGGCGTTGATCGCCTGCCACCGGTTCACTGAGAGCGACGAGACCTTCCGCCAGGCTGCAAGGCTGGCCACGGCTGACGAGGAGCTGCCACTGGAGGACCTCAACCGGCTGGCCGTCCGGCTGGAGCAGCGCCTGCTGCGCGACGCGGCCATCCCGGTCATCGAGCGTTCCATCGAGCGTGAGCTCGCCCTGGTCTCCGGGGCCGAGGTACCCACCCGGGCGGACCGGGAGCACATGGCGGCCGCCATCGACGACCTCAAGTGGATCGCCACCCTCCATCGGCAGGCCCTGCGCTGGGATGCGTTCTTCGCCACCCGGGAGCGGGTGCTGGATCTCACCACCGAGGGCCAGCGGGCGTCGGAGCTGGCCGAATACCTGGAGCTGCTGCTGGAGATGGACCAGACGGCCCGGGCGCTGGACGTGGCCCGCCAGTACGCCGACCTGAGCGGTGATGTGGAGGTGCTGCGCCGCTGCATCGAGGTGATGGTCCGCGAGCGCCAGGGGGCCGAGGCCCAGCGCATGTTGCGCCTGGCCGTGCAGTCCACCATGGAGTACTGGGATTTCCGCTACCTGCTGGTGCAGTACATGGAGGCCTTCGACCCCGGCGTGCGCTGGGCCACCGATCGGGACGCGCGCCTGGAGAAGCTGCTGATGGGGCGGCCGGTGGAGTCGGTGGACTACCTGCTGCTGGGGGCCGCCTATCAGGTGGTGGGCGACCGGGAGCTCGAGGAGCAGGCCTACCGTTCCTACCTGAACCACGGTGGGGTGACCCCCGAGAAGCTGCGCACCGCCGGTGACCTGCTGTACGGCATGGGCCGCACCGCCGAGGCGTTCCTGCTGTACCAGCGCTTCCTGGCCGAATACCCCGCCAGCGACCTGGAGCCGGGCGTGCTGCTGCGGGTAGTGGACTGCCTGCAGCGCACCTATCACCTGGAGACCAGCTTCCACAGCGCGTTCAACGCCTTTGGCTACCTGTTCCTCGACGAGCGGACACCCCAGCTGCCCGTCGGCGTGTTCAGCGTGCTGTACAACGACGTGCCGTTGGAGGAGCGCCTGGAGGGGCTGGAGGACGCCCTCGACCGCTACTACGTGGATCTACTGGCCGTGGACCTGCTGTGGAACCTGACCCGCCGCCACCCGGACAGCCCCGAGGCGCCGGCCGCCTACCGCTCCTTGCTGGACTACTACCGTCGTTATGATGATCCGGCGCGCCAGCTGGAGGTCTGCGACCTGTTCATCGGCCGCTACGGCGAGCTGGCCGAGGCCAACGAGTTCCGTTTCGAGAAGGCCTCGATCCATCACGGCCGCAAGGAGTACGGCCTGGAGGAGGACGCCTACCGGGACGTCTACGAGGACACCTTCCCCCCCACCGGCGCCCCCCGCCCCTTCGAGCCCACCAGCGTCGAAGAGCAGGCGCGGGCGCTCCAGCACGAGCGCGCCTTCCGGTCCCTGCTGGGGATCTACGACCGGGATCGCATCGCCCGGTTCTACGACGAGGTGGCGCTGTACAAGGTGGAGATCGATCTGCGCGCCGGGGACATGGCCCTGGTGGAAGAGCTGGTCCGCGTCTGCGACGAGCAGGACGCCTACGGGGAGATCGAGTCCGTCTACCAGGAGGTGATCCGCTCTTACGAGACGATGTCGGCCTACGACAAGCTCGCCCGCCACTACCTGCGTATGCGGCGCACCAAGGAGGCCGAGAAGGTCTACCAGACCGCGCGCAAACGCTTCCGGGACCGCAGCGAGCCCTACGCCTGGCTCCACGGCTACTACAAGGACGAGCAGCAGTACGAACGGGCCGAGAAGGTGCTGCGGGGTGCCATCGACGCCTTCCCCGAGGACCTGGACTGGTACTTCATGCTGTCCTCCCTGTCCTACAGCCGGGCCGGTGAGGCGGGGCGCTGCGCGGTGTACGAGGAGGCGCTGGCCCATTTCCCCCACGAATGGCGATTCGTCGAAGGACTGGTGGACTGCACGCCGGCCCTGGAAGACAAGCTGATCCTGTTGGAGCGCGAACAGGCGGTGGTGAACGGGGCCCGGCGGGAGATGCTGTCCCTGTACGGGGAGCACTACCTGTTCGTCGATCGGGTGGGCCAGGCCCAGTACGCGCTGGAGCGGAGCCCGGACGATCCGGTGCTGCACCGTTATGCGGGCGATCTGTACCACTCCCTGTCCCATTTCGAGCAGGCGTTGGAGCACTACCAGCGGGCCGCCGAGGTGATGACCGATGACGCCAACCTGCTCAAGCGGGTGGGGGACCTGCAGCGCTCCTTCGGGCAGTACGACGAGGCCGCCGTGACCTTCGAGAAGGTGGCGCAGATGCGGCGGCAGGCCTGGTCCAGCGGGGCACCACCCCTCGCCGCACCGCGGGGGACAGCCGTGCATACGCGGGGGCACTCGGTCGTCCGCGCGGCCGATCGGTCCTACTGGGTGACCCTGGGCGAGGTACGCGCCGAAGGGGGGGACGGAGCCGGCGCCGTGTTGGCCTGGCGGCACGTCATCGACCAGGATCGATCCAGCCCGGACAACTGGCTTGAGGTGGCCAGCGCTTGCTGGGACTACTTCCTGTTCGATCAGGCTGTGGCCGTGTTCGAGGAGGAGCGCGAGGTGCTGGGTGATCCCCACCTGCACGCCAAGCAGCTGGCTGCGGTCTACGAGTCCAAACGCGACTACAAACGGGCCATCCGCGAGTACGTGACGATCCTCGAAGAGGGGGATCCGATGGTGCGGGAGGACGTGCGCATCCGCCTGGTCTACCTGTCCCGCCACAAGAACCTGGGCCGCACCATCCGGCGGTCCTTCGAGCGGGCCATCAAGAGTCGGCCCGACCACGAGGGCCTGTACCGCAACTACGCGGACCACGCGGCCCGCATCGAGGACTGGCCGGCGGTCTACCGCATCTACGACGACGCCCGGAACAACGTGCGTGACCGCCGCTTCCTGGAGTGGGTGGCCGGCGAGTTCGAGCGCCTCGAGCAATACGAGATGGCCGAGGAGGCCTTCGCCGATCTGGCCCACACCTATGCCACGGACGGGGCAGCCTGGCAGGCCTACCTGGACTACGCCGCCCGACGGGCGGGCGGCAGGGGGGGAGACGCGGCCCGCCTGGCGATCCTCATCGAGGCCCACTGGGCCATGCCCACGGCCGGCTTCTACGGCCAGCTGATACCGATGCTGGAAGCCCGTGGGGACAAGGGCACCGTGGATCGGGCCCTGCGGATCCGCGCGGACGCCTTCGAGGGCGCCGAGCGGTTTGTCGCCCTGGAGGAGCTGGCACTGTCCCGGGCACGCCGGGACGACGTGGACGCCGCCGAGGACGCCCTGCGGGAGGGGCTGGCCCTGGGGCTCACGCTGGCCGATCACGGAGCAACCTGGCCTCTGCTGGACGATGTTCTGGAGGAACTGCTGGCGCGCGACGCGGACGAGGCCGCCCAGCGCTGGCTCGTCGATCTGGAACGGGATCTGGCCCTGGAGCACCGCACGCTGGAGCCCTGGGTCGCCATCGCTCGTGCCTGGCACGGGGCTGGCCGTGGCGGGGTGGCTGGCCAGCAGCTGGCGAGGATCCAGCAGGCGGCACCCTACCGCGTGGACGTGGCGCGGATGCGGGGCGAGGCCTTGCTGGCGGCTGGCGACGAGGCCGGCATGGTGCAGATGTACGAGGACGCCGCCAAGGGCGTGAAGGCCATCGCGGACGTGGACCCGGCCATCGAAAGCTGGCGGTCCGTGACCTTGTCCCCGTTGATCCAGGTGCCGCCCGGCCGCTATGGGTTCCTGGGCCTGGAACTACAGCCGCAGATCCCGGACTACGGATACAACCCCTTCGGCGAGGTGCTCGAAGGGGGAGATCCGGGTTGGGCCAGCGGGTACTACCACACGGGGTACGGGTACGGAGACTACGGCTACGGGGATTACGGGTACGGGGACTACGGCTACGGCGACTACGGGTACGGCTACGGGTACGACTACGGCGAGCACTGGGGTGAGGACCCGGCTACGCGCGGCAAACGGGTGCGCAAGGAGATGCGCCGTGACCTGCGCCGGGCCCTGGTGGAGACGGTCATCCCGCGGGGCATGAAGTACGACGGTGTCACCGCCTACCAGCGCATGATCAACGAGGATCCGCTGGACGCCGAGCTGCTGCTGGAAGGGTGGCGATACGCCGCCCTCAACGGGTATGGCGACTCCTTCAAGGCCTACTACGTGGACGTGCAGCGGGAGGCCGCACGGGACTTCCGCTGGTACCGGCTGCTGTCCAGGCTGTCCGGTTTCGAAGGGGATCGGGATGCCGAGGCGTCCTGGCTGGAGAAGATGCTGGAGGTGGAGCCGCACCGGGCGGACGTCCACGGCGAGCTGGCCACGATGTATCGCCAGCTGGGGAAGGACGCGGAGGCCCTGGAGCACCTGGATCGGCAGCGTTTCCTCACGGCGGACGAGTCCACCTACCATCGGCGTGCCGCGGCCCTGGCCTTCGACGCCGGGCAGCGGGAGGAGGGGCGGCGCCACCTGTGGCAGGTCCAGCGGGCCCAGCCGCACGATGCGACGTTGCTCATCGAGGTGATGGACGCCTTCGCCGCCCGGGGTGAGCTGGAGGATGCCGCCGGCGTGGCCCGTGCCTTCCTCGACGATCCGGAGATGCAGGTCCTGGCGCGGGCCGGGGACCGGGAGCGCCTGTACCGCGCCCTCGTCGATGTGCACCTGCGCGGCGGAGACGTCTCACGGGCCCGTCGGGTCTGGTGGGAGGCCTTCGGCGGCATGGGTATCACGCTGTCGCCCCAGTTCCGGGCGATCTACACCGCCCCCGGCATGCGGGGGACGCTGGTGAAGGACTTCGAGTCCCACCAGGAGGAGATCATCACCGACAGCGCGCTGGCGGCGCGGTTCAGGGATCTGTTCGGCAGCGAGCACCTGTACCGGGAAGAGGCGGCGCTGCGGACCCTGCAGATGGAGGCCGGCCTACTGGACGACGCGCGACGGGTGGCCCGCACCTACGGCAGCGACCGGGCGGACCGCGCCGGCAAGGTCGACCCGGCGGTCCGGCGTGGGTTGAAGGCGTTGCAAGGGGACGACTACCGGTCCGTGTACCTCGACGTGGCCCAGAGGCCCTCCCGGACATCGGCCGGGTCGCTGGCAGCGGGCCATGCGCGGACGATCCGGCTGTTGCTGGAGTGGGAGCTGAGCCTGTACGACCAGATCCCCGAGGCCGGGGCGCTGGTCCAGCAGCACGGCGCCGTATCCAACCACGAGGACGTGCGGCGTTACGCCCGGGAGTACGACTCCGGGCACCGGGCACTGAGCCAGTACTACGCCTCGCGGCACCTGTTCCTGGACGCCGCCGCCGAGCTGCGCCAGATCGAGCTGCTGTTCGGCCCCCTGTACAACGACGTCTATCAGGAGCAGCTGCGGCTGTTGACGCAGCAGACCAACGCCGGCGTGGAGGCCGAGGCGGCCGGCAGGGAGAGGGCCCGGATCCTCCAGGTCGCCCGTGACGCGGCCGTCGCCGAGATGCGCGCCTGGCCAGAGGCCCGGATCCAGGACCACGTCAAGGATCCGTTCCGGGATTGCGCGCTCTATCGCTACTTGCGGTTCACCGCCGGTGCCGGCGACGATCAGGCCTTCGTGGCCGCGTACCAGGCGGCCCTCGACCGCTACGGCGTGGAGGGGCCCCACCGGGCGGGCACCCAGCTCGAGGCCCGGGACATCGTGGTGCAACGCCTGCTGGTCCACGGCAACAGGCTGTCGAATTACGGATCGCTCGAGCTGGCCGGCAGCATCCACCTGCGGGCCATCGAGATCATGCCGGACGAGGTCAAGCTGCAGCGGTTCTACCTGGATTTCCTGGCGTCCCGCGCCGAGCAAGAGCAGGTCATGGCCGCCGTCGAAGAGCGCATCGGCGCCACCGGCCGGCTGTGGGTCTACCGCTGGGGGATAGGCTACCTGGCCGGCGTGGACGATCTGCCCGCGGCGCTGGCGTTGAGCGAACGTTGCATGGAGACGTACGGCGGTGATCTGGACAGCCGGCTGGCGCAGATCGAGCTGCTGGCCCAGCTGGGGGAGAACGAGCGCGCCGCGGCGGAGGCCCGGTTCCTGGTGGGCAACCAGACCGTCGGCAGCTACCTGCAGGGGGCGCAGATCTACGCGTCCGCCTCCTTCGACGCTCCGCCGGACCAGTCCCGCACGGCTATGGCCAACCACAGCGTGCACGCCCTCGGTTCCAATGAGCGGGAGCGTCTGTTCGAGGTCTGGGCCATCGGTACGGGCGACGCGGCGGCGCTGGCCTATCTCATCGAGCGTCATCCCCGCAATGCCACCGCCTACGAGCGGATGTCGCGGGCGGCCATGATGGGGGGGCACCATGAGCTGGCGCAGCAGACCGTGGCTCACGCCGTCCGCCTCTATCCGGAGGATCCGTCCCGCTACCTGGGACTGACCGGTGAGATCCACTGGGCCGCCGGCGACGAGGCCCGCGCCCGCGCCGCCTGGAAGAAGCTGGCCCGCGAGCCCTACGCCGAGGCGGTCCAGCAGGCCTTCGCGCTCCTGTGGGATCGGGACCAGCACGCCGAGGCGGTGCAACTGGCCGCGGCGGAAGTCGTGCGGCGGCGGGGGTTCGACGCCGGCGGAGGCGGCCAGGGGTCGTCCATCGTCGCCCACGCCGTCGGCCGCATCGAGGAGTCGCGGGAGTACGACCTGCTGGGGGCGCTCTATCGGGGCGTGGCACCCGTCCTGGAGGACCCCGGGACCGTGGCAAACTACACGGCACACCTGCGTGCCGTGCACCGGGATCAGACGGCCGAGGAGTTCCTGCACGACGTCCTCGCCGGGCTGGAAGAGAACCAGCGCCATTCGGTGCTGTATTCCCTGGCCGCCATGGCACGCGCGGAGGAGCGCTACACCCGCGAAGCGCAGCTGCTGGAGCAGCTCGTCGAGGTGCAACCGGAGGTCATGTCCTGGCGGGCGATGCTGGTGCGTGCCCGGCTCGATGCCGGTGGCGAGGGGGCCGTGGACGCCACCGTGGACGCCCTGGCGGACAACCGGACGACACTGGCCCTGCGGGACCCCTCGCTGGC
The DNA here is from genome assembly GCA_964504165.1 of uncultured Rickettsiales bacterium. Lineage (GTDB taxonomy): Bacteria > Myxococcota_A > UBA796 > UBA9615 > CAYRNR01 > CAZDDH01. The sequence continues at coordinate 14,231 of CAZDDH010000132.1, forward strand.
GCCCAAACTGCTGCTGCAGCTGACCCGCTCCGACCTCCAGCTGACCCCCGCGGATGCCGATCGGTTGACCGTGGCGCTGGGGGACGAGCGGTACGGAGAGACGCGTGAGGGGCGGCTGGCACCGCTTGCGGAGCTGGAGCTGGCCGCCGGTCGCACGGAAGGGGCGATGGAGATCCTGGCGGAGATGCTGGACCCGAACCCGTCCGCGCGGGAGCTGTGGGCCGCGTCGTACCTGCTGGCGGAGCACCGGGGGGCCGGTGAGGCGGCGTGTTCGTTGCGGGGCAAGCAGGCCGACCATCTGTTGGCCTATCTACCCGTGGACCCGGAGGCCCTGATACTCGAGGCCCGGGCGGCCCACTGCGAGGGCCGGCTGGAGGACGGGATCCGCATCGCCGGCATGGCCCAGCAGCACAATCCGGGCCGCGCTGACGTCGTGCTGGAGCGGGCGCGGTTCCTGCTGGAGTTGGGGCGTCCGCGGGACAGCTTGGCCGTCCTCGATGAGGCGCTCTCCAGCCCATCCGCGGACATGGAGACCCGTCTGCTGGCCGTGCTGGCGGCCCTGGATGCGGGGGATCCGAGCGCATCCGAGCGGTTCGTCGAGCTGTATGACGGAACGCTGGCCGACCGGCGCGACGGCGTGGTGGATACGGTGGCGGCGGCGTCCTGGGCTGCCCGGGAAGACGACCCGCGTCGCGCCGAGGCGATGGCGCCGGCCCTCGGCGAGCTGGGCCGGTTGCGCAGCGACGATCCCCGCCCCGACCGGCTGGCTGCCGCCCTCTATCGCGGCCTGAATCGTCCCGGGGCCGGGGAGCCCCTGCTCCGACGGGCGCTGGGCAAGGCACCCAACGACCCGCGGAGTCAGGTCCACCTGCTGGACCTGTTGCTGGCCCCGGAGGATCCGGACGCCAGGAGGGTCGAGGAGGCCCGCGCCCGGCTGGAGGAGCTGTACCACCTGGATCCTGGCTCCTGCGACGCAGGACGGTTGGCATTCCGCGTCCATGTCGCCGAGGAGCGTCCGGATGCCTGGAGGCTGGCCGCTGGCATCGCCGCCATGAGCTGCGCCGGGATCCCGGACCTGCTGTGGGCGGAGACGGCGTTGGTCGACGAGGAGCGGTACCCGGACGCCATCACCACCTTGGACCGCCTGATGGAGGTCGACCCGGACAGCGGGCCGGCCTATCGCGAGCGCAAGGAGCGATATATCCAGGCCCACGAAGATGCGGCGCGGAAGGGGGTGGAGCGATGAGGCACTCGAAGGCTCTGTTGTTGCTGGCCGCTGTCGTCGTGGCCGGAGCGTTGATGTTCGCGGCCGGTTCCCGGCCGGATCCGCGTCAGGCGGTGCGGTCCGAACTCCCCTCACTGATGCCCCCCAACGCCAACCTGTACCTGGGGTTCGCCGATCTGAGCACGGATCTGGAGCGGCTGGGGTCGTCCGGGCTGTGGGGCGAATTCGAGAGTGGCCTGAACCACGAGGAGTTCATCCGTTCGCGCCTGTGGCTACGGTTCACGGATCGCCTGACCCAGCTGGAGCGGTTGGTCGGCGCGCCGCTGGACGGGCCGACCCTGTCGCGTCTGGCCGCCTCGACCTGTGCCCTCGCGTTTTACGATATCGGCGAGATCGAGTTCGTCTACGTAGCGCGGGCCGGCCTGGAGACCGGCCTGCTGGAGGTGTTGGGGGAGCTGGAGGGGGAGTTCGAGGAGCGGGACCACGCGGGCGAGACCTATCACCTGGCCACGGACGAGATGCTGGGGCTGGAGTTCTGCTGGGCCAAGGCGGGGGGCTACCTGGTCATCTCGGACCGGGAGCGACTGCTCCTCACGACCCTGGAACGTATCGGCGACGTAGGGCCGTCCCTGGCAGACGATCCCACCTTCATCCGCATCGTGCAGGGGTTACCCTCGGATGGCGACCAGTTCGCCTACCTGAACCTGGCCAACCTGCGGGACGACGGCTACTTCAAGACCTATTGGATGCAGAAGGACCGGACCGTGCTGGAACGCCACGACGCGTTCGGGGCCACCGTGACATGGGCCCCAGATCAGGTCACCGAACACCGATTGCTGGCCCGGGACATCCCGGGGGCGGCGCAGCTCGAGATCGCCCCCGACCCGATGGAAGCCTTGCAGCTGCTGCCGGCGGACGCGCTGGTGGTCAAGACGGTCGCTGCGGCCGATCCTGCCGAAGCGGCCTCCGTCTTCCTCGACGGCGGACGGGGAGGGCAGCCGGTGGATGGATTCCGTACGCCGCTGCACGACCTGCTGGAGGAGGGGGCGTTGACCCGGGACGAGTTCGACCTGCTCGTGGGCGATCGCTTCACCGTGGGTGTCCTGTCCCGGACGTACGACGCCACGTTCACCTTGCTGGATCGGGTCGTCGTCACCCGGCCCGGGAGTGGGCCGGCGGTGCAGCAGGCCCTGGCGAAGGTCCGCGACCGGCTTCCGGCCAATGTCACCCAACGGCTCGCCGGGGACGTGGAACGCCCGTTCCCCCTCGAATCCGTCCAGGTGACCGGCGGCCAGATGTGGACCTTCGATCTGGTCACCGGCGGGCTCTACGCGCCCACCATCGCCACGCGGGACGGCTGGCTGATCATGGCCAGCAACACGGAGGCCGCCCAGGCGGTCCTGGACACGATGGACGGCGGTCCGTCCGTGGCCCAGTTGCCCCGGGCCACGGAGCTGGTACAGGCCAGCGGTGAGGGTTCAGTCCGCCAGGCTCTGTACCTGGATCTGGAGCGCACGCGGGATACCTACAATCAGGTCATCGACGCGATGGAACAGGGGGACACGTTCAGCTCGTGGAGTGCGCGGGAGTTTTGGGGTGAGCGCGTCCCCGATCTGCTGGAAGTGCTCGGTTCGGTGGAGGGCGTCACATCCTGGTCTTCGGAGACATCGGAGGGATTACGTGGAGAAACCCGATACCAGTTGTTTGACAGGTAACTTGCCGATGGTGTGTATTTTTTTACCCATCCTTTAAAAAAACCGTACAATCCGGTCATTGGGATGGAACCGTAACGGGATAGAAAACATGAGACGTATACTGATTTTTATGGGTTTTTTGGCTTTGTGTGGCTGCAAGAACACCTTCGGATTTGATCCGGAAGTGGGCATCGACGACGACATGTCCGACGATGACGGCGCCGATGACGACGACACGCTCCCCACCACCGACGAAGATGGGGACGGCTATTCGCCGGCCGACGGCGACTGCGACGACTACAATCCCGAGGTTCATCCGGGCGTCCAAGAGGTCTGCGACGGCATCGACAACGACTGTGACGGCGGTGTGGACAACAACCCCATCGACGGGGACTGGTACGCCACCGACGCCGACGCAGACGGCTTCGGCGCCGCGGGAACGTTGCTGATGCAATGCAGTGGTGCCAGCAATGACCTGGACTGCAACGACGCCGATCCCACCGAACCGGTGAGCGTCGATCGGGACGATGGCACTCCCTACGGAACCGGGGCCATCGACGATCCGCTGTTCGTACTGCAGGACGGCATTGATCAGGCCAACGAATGTGTCGTGGCCTGGGCGGGCGTCTACGAAGAGGCCATCAACTTCAACGGCAAGAGCATCGAGGTCAGGGCGGCGGAAGGCCCCCTGCTGACCACCATCGACGCCTCGGGGGTCACCAACCAGCCCGCCGTCACGATTGCCAGCGGCGAGAACATGAACACCGTGCTGTCCGGCTTCAAGATCGTCGGCGGCCAAGGGCACGTGGACGAGAGCGAGTACCAGTGGCCCTGCTCGTCCGTGGACACCTGCATCGACTACTACTCCACCCACTGCGGCAGCGCGGTGTACGTGGAGGGCGCCGACCCGACCCTGGAGAACGTGCTGGTGGAGCACCAGTCGCTGCCGGCCGAAGCGGTCAACCAGCAGGGCAATTACACCTACTACACCTACTCCTTTGGCGGGGCGATCTGCTTCATCAACTCGGCGGGCCGCGGAGTGGGGCTGGAGCTCTACAACAACTTCGCCGATCAGGGCGGGGCGATCTACGTCAACCCCGGGTCCTCCGTGGAGATCTCGGAGAGCAAGCTTACCGGCAACACCGCCTCGGATGGCGGGGCGATCCAGGTCGATGGCGGGTCGCTGGCGATGACCAACGTCGTGTCCTCGTGGAACGCGGCCGCTGCCGACGGCGGCGGGATCATCGTCCTGGACGGCTCCCTCAGCCTGACCAACGTGACCTTCGGCGGTGAATCGGCCATCAACGGCGCGGCGATCTACCTGTCCGGGACCAGCAACAGCACGACACAGAACTCCATCATCTATGGCTCCGTGGCCGGGGCCGGGATCCTGGTGGACGGCTCGTCGAGCTTCACCGGCCTGTACAACAACGTGGTCAGCCATCCGGGCGGCAACTATTCGGGGACCACAGACCCCACGGGTAGCCAGGGCAACATCTCCCAGGAACCGCTGTTCGTGTCGGTGTCCAACGACGGCAACCTGTTCAACGACGACTGGCATCTGCTGGGTTCGTCGCCGTCGGTGGACGCCGGGGATCCGGGGGCGCCGCTGAACGACGCCGACGGCACGGCCAACGACCAGGGGGCCTACGGCGGTCCGCGCTCCGACTGGGACTGAGCCCCACCCACCCATTCGGTATTTCATGATCCGTCTACAGAAGTTGCGGCGCACCTATCGTGCACCCGATGGCTCTACCATCGAGGCGTTGAATATCGCCGAACTGGAGCTGTCGCAGGGGGAGTCCCTGGTGGTCACCGGCGCCAATGGATCCGGCAAGACCACGCTGCTGCACGTCCTGTCCGGGCTGCTGCGGCCGGACGACGGTTCGATCCATGTCGGCGGGCAAGACCTCTCCAGGCTCAAGGAGGCCCAGCTGGATCGTTTCCGCGCGCAGACGGTGGGGTACCTGCTCCAGGGCGCCCACCTGATGGACAGCCTCACGGCCGAGGAGAATGTCGCCGCGGCCATGCTGTTTTGCGGGCGCCCCCGCCGGGAACAGAGGCGCCGCACCGCCGAGCTGCTGGAGCGGTTCGGCGTCGCCGGACGGGCCAGCCACCTGCCTGGGGAGCTGTCCGGCGGCGAACGGCAGCGCGTGGCACTGGCACGGGCGTTGGCCAATGATCCTCCCCTGATATTGGCGGACGAACCAGGGGCCGCCCTGGATCCGACCGGAGAGGCCTGGCTGGCAGAGGAGCTGGGGGCCCTGGCCAGCGATGAGCAGCGCACACTGGTGGTGGTGACCCACCACCCCCGCAGGCTGGGGCTTCCCGGACGGACGCTGGAGATGGCGGCGGGTTCGTTTTGCGGGGGATCCCCGGAATGAGCATCGCCAAGTTGGCCTGGCGGCTGCTGTCCGCCCGCGCGCTGCGGCACCTGATGACCGGCGCTGTCGTCGCACTGGGCCTGGGATTGATGCTGGCTGCGACGGCCACCTCGGACGCCACGCGGTCGGCCATCAGCCTGACGGCGAGCCGCTTCCCGCTGGTGGTGGGGGGGCAGGGAGGTGCGGTCTCGCTGGTCCTGGGAGCGCTGACCAGGCTGGAAGAGGTGGAGGGGGGGATACCGGCGGAGCTGGCCCAGGAACTGGCGGACGATCCGCGCGTCGAGCTGGCAGTACCGCTGCTGGGCGGGCATGCCGTGGATGGCTACCCGCTGCTGGCCACGACCCCCGACTACCTCCAGCCCCGCAGCCGGTATCCCCTGGGACAGGGGCGCATCTTCGCGGAGGGTGTCGGGGAGGTCGTGCTGGGGAGCAAGGCGGCCCAGGGGCTGGGCGTCGCGCTGGGGGACGAGTTGACCATCGATCACCAGCACGGCTGCGACCACGAGGAGCCGGTCCCCCTCCAGGTGGTGGGCATCCTCGGGGAGACGCATAGCGACATGGACAGCACGGTGCTGTGCAGCGTCACGTCCATCCAGGCCTCCCACGGGGGAGGGCACCCGGGGCGGCTCTCCGCGCTGTTGATCCGGCCGGTGGACGACCGGGCCTTGTTGGACCTGCAGGAGGAGCTCGACGGGCCGGAGGTCACGGTGGCCCTCACCGGGCTGACGCTGCGTCGGGTGACGGAGAGGCTGGCCGGCGGTGGGCGCCTGCTGGAGGCGCTGGTGTCCGGCGTCGTGCTCATCACCCTGCTGTCCCTGCTGATCGCCGTGTACGGCACCAGCCTGGCTCAGACCCACGACGTGGCGGTGATGCGGGTCCTGGGGGCCCGGCGGATCCAAGTGGTGACCGTGGTGGCCGTCGTCACCCTGGCCGTGGTGGCCGCTGGAGCTGTGGCCGGGCTGGCCGTGGGCAGCTCCCTATGCAACGCCGCCGAGCGGCTGCTGCGCAACGACCTGGGCCTGGAGGCGACGGTGACCCTGCTGTCCCCCACGTCGTTGACCTACCTGGCCGTGGCCTGCGGGCTGCTGCTGGCCGTGGGCGTGCAGCCGGCGGTGGCGGCCTACAACCTGCAGGCGGCCGAGGCGCTGTCCGAACTGCCGGGGGCGGGGCGGGCGGCCACACGCCAGATGCGCTGGGGGTTGCGCTTCGTCATCCCGGCCATCGTGCTGCTGTGGGGATTCCAGATCATGTCGCAGCACAACGCCGAGGCCTCCTACCAACCCGTCGATCCGGAGTCTGCGGCGGTGTTCCAGGCGCTGTCCGACGCGGGCTACGGCAAGGACGACGGCGCCCTGGCCGCCCTGGACGGCCAGCAGCGGGAGCAACAGGGCTACATGTTTGCCCTCGGCGATCCGTTCACCGCGCAGGAGTTCTACCTGGTCGCCATCGATCCGCGGATGCCCCAGTGCCCGTTTTGCTACCGTGCGCCGACTCGATGGGAACGGATCCAGGTGGTCACGGACGGGCGGGAGCAGGACATCTACGCGGGATTGGTCCGGATCGTTGGGACGTTCCACGCCGATGTCGCGGCGGACGAGCCGCTGTGGATCCAGCTGGACGGCGTGGACATCGTCCTCCCCTGACGGTACCCTGCCGCCGTGCCGGCCCGTCTAACTGCCGGGACGGTGGGGGCCGGCAGAACACGCGTGGGACGGAGGGTTCACGCCACCATGATTCGTCAACTGGGACGTCTATCGATCACAATACTGGTATGCGCGCTGCCCTGGCTGCTGGGGGTTCGGGCTGCTCACGCATCCGACGAGGCGCCGCTGCGTGTGATCATCGATTTCAAGGGTGCCGAAGAGCTCGGTGAGCCCGTGCGCACCCTGCTCAGCACCATGGGTAGCGAGGCCGTCGACCAGGTCCGTACCCTCGACGACGTGCTGGATACCGGGTTTGGGCCCTGGGGAATCCTGCCGCCATCCAGGCTGGTGGCCTGCACCGAGGCATCGGTCGGGCTGGCGGATGTCCAGTCCGAACTGGAAGAGATCGAGGGCCTGATCCAGCTCCTGGAATACGGCAAGGCTCAGAATCGTCTGGCGCGGCTGGAGAGCCGGCTGTGTGCAGTCACCGAGCCCCTCCCTCCCCGTCTGCTGTCCCGCATTCCGTACCTACACGGCGTGGTCAGTTACTACGCCGACAACCCGGATGGCGCCCGGGAGTCGTTCCGCCGGGCCGCCGAGCGGGAGCCCGAACTGGAATGGGACGTCAACTACCCCCCCGATCCCCAGCAGCTGTTCCTGATGGGGGTGGGGGACGCCCTCAAATCCCAGCGGGTAACCCTGGATCTATCGGCCGAACAACGGCCTGAGCGGCTGGTGGTGGACGGCCTGGAGGTCGGCGCCGGGGAGACCACGCTCGAGCTGAAGGGCGAACGCCACGTGCTTCAGTTCGGCCAGGCGGACGGGACGCTGAGCGGTGTGTGGCTGGTCAGCTCCCAGAAGAGCAAGACCCAGCTGGTCGGCCTGGATGCCGTACGCTCCAAGCTGACGTCCGTCGCCGACATGGACGCGGCCCAGCCCTACCTCGATATCCTTACCCAGGCGGCCACCCGCAGCGGGGCTGCCGAGGTGCTGGTGATGCACGGTGGCCCGCGCCAGAATCGGGTCTGGTGGTACCAGGCGGCGGACGGCAAGTGGCAGGACATCTCCAATCTTTCCAGCGCGGGCAGTACGGTGGCGGGCCAGCGCGCCAATGTCGCCGGGACGGTGTTGCTGGGGGCCGGGGCCGGGGTCACCGCTGTCGGAGCCATCCTCACGCTGACCCAGACCAACCGGGCGCGGCAGGTCGAGGCGATCATCGGCGACAGCGCCGGGGTGTACGACCTGGAGATCGACAACTACAACCGGCACAAGACGGCCTCGGAGGTGGGGATCGGGGTGCTGGGAGCCGGTGCGGCCACGGTGGTCGTGGGGGTGATATCGCTGGCCGCGGGTCAGTCCGTGCACAAGAAGGCTGGCCAGCAGTCCGCCGCAGCCCCCGTCACGTGGATGATTGTGCCCAGCGGTACCTGGCTGGGTATCCAGGGGAAATTCTAGGAGGAGTGGATATGCTGAACGACTGGCAACGGGCCGTGGCGTTGAGCGGTGTCCTCATCTGGGTGGGCTGCGTGCCCGCGCTGGACCGCCCACCCGAGCGGGACGACGATCCCCATCACGACTGGGATGGCGACGGCTATTGCGAGGAGACCCCCTGTTCCGAGGATACCTTGCCCGGGGATTGTGACGATCTGGACGCCACCATCTTCCCCGGGGCCGCAGAGATCTGCGACGGCGTGGACAACGACTGCGACGGTACCCTGGATCCCACCGAGATCGACGACGACGGGGACGGCTACAACGAGTGCGCCGACGGGGATTGCGATGACGAGGATCCGGACGTACATCCGGGCCAGACGGAGGTCTGCAACGGGATCGACGACGATTGTGACGAGTTGACCGTCGAGGACGAGGACGAGGACGCGGACGAGGATGGCTACACCTTGTGCGACCTGGACTGTGACGACCAGCACGACACGGCGGGCCCGGCGGGGATCGAGGTCTGTGATGGCCTGGACAACGACTGTGACGGCACGGTGGACGAGGACTGCGTCACCTGCACCGGGACCGTCCCCACCGATCATGCCAGCATCCAAGATGGCCTGGACGCGGCGGACACGGACGCGGTGATCTGCGTCAATCCCGGCTTCTACGACGAGGCCCTGGTCTTCCCGGCGGTGGACGTCCACCTGCTCGGTGTGGCCGGGCCGGGCCTGACCATCGTCGACGCCGGCGGCGCGGACCGGGTGGTGGTGATGGATGCGGGCCAGGCGGACCACCTCATCGAGGGGTTCACTCTGTCCAACGGGCACGGCCCCTATGGGGGCGGCGTCTATCTGAGCAACGTGTCCGCGGAGCTGCGGCACCTGGTGGTGGAGGAGAACAGCGCCGTGTTGTCCGGGGGCGGGATCTACGCCCAGGGCGGGCCGTTCAACCTGTCGAACGTCACGCTGGTGGGGAACACCAGCGAGGGGTCAGCCGGTGGCATCGCGCTGATCGCCGACTCCACGACGATGACGAACGTCCTGGTCCACGGCAACAACGCCATCGAGGAGGGGGCGGGCATCGTCACGCGGTCCGGCTCCCTGGTGCTGGACCGGGTCCAGTGCGTGAGCAACTATTCCGACCATCTGGGGGCCGGGAAATACCCCCACCCCAACGTCAAAAATCCCCCCACAACGCAGAAGAAC
>CAZDDH010000133.1:0-23577 GCA_964504165.1 uncultured Rickettsiales bacterium
GAGGCGGCGACAGGAATTCGCAGCCGTCGGCGGTGACCACCACGATCTCCTCGACGGTGGCCACGCCGTGGCCCTCGATGGGGAGGCGGGGTTCGATGGTATAGACCTGGCCCTCGCGGATGATGCTGTCGGGCAGATCGCCGTAGCGTTCCCACTCGGGGCACAGCAGGGCACCGCCGTCGTGGGCGGCACGGCCCACCTGGTGGCCCAGGGCGTGGGGGTACTCGGGGTACCCACGGTCGGTGATGTAAGAGCGGGCGACGGCGTCGACCTCCTTGCCCTTCACGCCGGGCTTGAGGAAATCGGCAGCGGCGTGCACGGCCTCGACGATGGTGCGGAAGCCGCGCTCCACCTCGGCAGGGACCTCCGCCTCCCCCTCGCGGGGGAAGTACCAGGTGCGCTGCAGGTCCGAGCAGTAGCCGTTGACCTTGACGCCAAAATCGATGTTGAGCACGTGGCCCGGCTCCACCGGCCGGTCCGTGGGGCCGGCGTGGGCTCCCGCCGACTCGGGGCCGGTGAACACGGCGGGGCAATGGTCGGCGTCCCAGGCCAGCTCCACGCCCTCCTTCTCCACCTCGGCCATCAGGAAGGCGCCCACCTCTTTTTCCGTGCGGCCGACGGCCATGTACTTGGAGACCCGGCCGAACAGATCGATGGTGAGATTGACGGCGCCGCGGATGTGCTCCAGCTCGGTGGGGCTCTTGAGGCCCCGCAGATCGGCCAGCAGCCCCTCGGAGGAGGTGAACCGCCCCGGATAAGGCGTGCCGGCGAGCAGCTCCTGCAGCTGCAGGTACAGCCCGTAGCGAAGCCCGTCGGCCATGGGCGAACTGGTGGAGTAGTTGAGCCCGATGCTCTGTGGGTCGAGCCGTTGCAACACCGCCCGCAGCTCCGGGCCGATGCCGTCCACGTAACCCGTCACTTCCGGGAAGGTGCCCGCCGATTCGACGTTGGCCTTGTCCAGGCTGCCGACCAGGGCGAAGGTCTCGCCGCTGCGGTGGACGCCGAAGGCCGATGTCCAGGTGCAGTTGGCTCCGAGGATCAGGTCCAGGGACGGGTCGGGCAAGCTGGCGCTCTCGGAGACCACGGTCATCCACAGGTCCAGGTCGTGCTGCGGCAGCAGCTCGGCCGCCTGGGCGATCTTCTCCTTGCGCAGGCTCATGCCCGCTCCTCCCACAGCTTGGAGATCTCGACTCCCACCATCACGGCCTTCTTCATGGTCTCGGGGGACACGTACTCGTAGCAGGAGTGGAACAGCATGCCGCCGGCGAACAGGTTGGGGGTGGGCAGGCCCTCGGCAGTCAGGCGGGAGCCGTCCGTGCCACCACGGATGGCCTCGGAGTTGGGCTCGAGCCCGACGCGGCGGATGGCCTCGGCGGCGATCTCGGCCACCTCGGGGCGCTTGTCCAGATCGTCCTTCATGTTGCGGTACTGCTTGACCACGTCCACGGTCACCTTGCCAGCGGGGTACATGCCCTGCACCTCGGAGGCGATGCCCTTCAGGTATTCGGCCTGCTTGGCCAGGTCAGCGGTATCGAAGGAGCGCAGCAAGACCTTGCACTTGCTCTCGGGCACACCGCCCTCGAGGGTGAAGGGGTGCACGAACTGCTCCTTGGCCTCGGTGGTTTCGGGGCTGAAGGAGTCGTTGGGCAGCTTGTCGATGAAGGCGGCCATCATCTTCACGGCATTGGTCATCTTGTTCTTGGCGAAGCCGGGGTGGACGTTGACGCCGGTGCAGGTGACGGTGGCCATGTCGGCCGAGAAGGTCTCGGTCTCGTACTCGCCGGCGACGGTGCCGTCGAAGGTGTAGGCGGCGGTGGCGCCTACCCGCTCGCGATCCAGGTGGTCCACGCCCCGGCCGATCTCCTCGTCCACGGTGAAGACGACCCGGATCTCGCCGTGCTTGATCTCTGGATGGGCCAGCAGGTAGGCGCTCATGTCCATGATCTCGGCGATGCCGGCCTTGTCGTCGGCGCCCAGCAGGGTGGTGCCGTCTGAGGTGATGATCTGCTGGCCGATGAGCTTCTCCAGGGCCGGGTTCTCGTCGGCCTTGATGACGATGGACGTGTCGCCGGGCAGCACGATGTCGCCGCCCTCGTAGTCGTGGAAGATGGGCTTGACGTTGGCTCCGGGGGCCTCGGGGGAGGTGTCCTGGTGGGCCAGGAAGGCGATGACCGGCACGTCCTTGTCGGTGTTGGACGGGATCGTGGCGTAGACATACCCGTTATCGTCGATGCCCGCGTCTCCCAGGCCCAGCTCCAGCAGCTCCTTGACCAGCAGATTGCCCAGGTCCTTCTGTTTGGCAGAACTCGGGCAAGTGGACGAGGTATCGTCCGCCTGGGTATCGATCTGGACGTAGCGTAGGAAGCGGTCGATGACGGTGAATTCGTAGTCGCTCATGACGGGGGCCTTTCGAAAGACGTGGATGGGTTTGCCTGCCGTCCCGAGGGGGTTCCGTGGGGCACCCTCCGAGGCGGGGTGGGCAGACTATCGAACTCAGGGGATGGGGACAAGCGCAGCGGCACGCCACCGCATGTGGTAGATACACGGGATGTTGCGAGAACTGGCTACCGGGATCGCCGGCATCACCACCTTCTACTGGTGGGTCCACCTGCTGGCGACGGCCGGGCGCGCGCTCAAGCGGCGCTGGCTGCTGACCCCCGACACCTACCCACCGGCGGGCGAGGGCGCGCCCACGGTGAGCGTATTGATCCCCGCGCGCAACGAGGCGGCGGCCATCGGTGACTGCCTGCGCTGTGCCCTGGGCCAGGACCACCCGCTGCACGAGATCCTGGTGCTCAACGATGACAGCACGGACGGCACCGGGGACATCATCGAAGAGGTCGCCGCCGAGCACACCATCGTCAAGCAACTACACGGCGAGCCGCTGCCCGAGGGCTGGATGGGCAAGAGCCACGCCCTGCACCAGGCGGCGGCCCGGGCCACGGGGGACTGGCTGCTGTTCATCGATGCGGACGTCAAGCTGTCCCCCCAGGCGCTGCGCCAGGCGTTGGGCATGGCCACCGAAGACGGCTGCGACATGCTGTCGTGGTTCGCCCAGTTTGATCTGAAGAGCTTCTGGGAGCGGTCGATGATGCCCTTCATCGCCGATTTCATCGTGCTGTTCAGCCCCCTGGACAAGGTCAACGACCCGTCCAGCGACCATTGCATCGCCAACGGCCAGTTCATCCTGATCCGCCGGGACGTGTACGAGAAGATCGGGGGCCACGCGGCCATCCGCGCGTCCGTCATCGACGACGTGTCCCTGGCCCGCGCGGTGAAATTCGGCGGCTGGCGGTACCGTATGGCCTTCGCCCTGGGGTTGATGAAGACCCGTATGTACAGCTCGCTGGGGCAGATCTGGAACGGCTTCGCCAAGAACTTCTATGCGGCCACCAAGCACAACCCCAACCTGGGCCTGGCGGCCATCGCCTACCTGCTGCTGACCGCTATCGCGCCGGCCCTGTTGCTGCCGTGGGCGGTGGCCAACATGGCGTCCGGAACCGTCGAGGCCTTCGAGGTGCTGGCCCTAGCCACGGCGGTGGGAATGGTGGCCTACCGCACGCTGACCCATCGCATCGATCCGGGCTTCCCGTGGTTGCACACGTTGCTTCACCCTTTGCAGGGGGCGCTGTTCATCGGCATCATCATCGATTCGATGGCCCGGCACCGGGGCTGGCGCCGTACGACCTGGAAAGACCGCCCGGTCGCGGAGGAACCGCACGCATGAAGTGGAAGCTGGTCGATCAGATCACCGAGATCGAACCCCACGTGCGCGCGAAAGGCCGCACCAAGCTGTCCGAAGACCTTCCCCTGTTCAAAGACCACTTCCCAGAATTCCCGGTGATCCCGGGTGTGTTGCTGGTGGAGATGGTGGCCCAGCTAGCTGGCAAGCTGCTGGAAGTCAGCGTCTTCCTCGACCAGAAGATCTGGATTTTCCCCATCCTCAGCATCGTGCGCGAGTCCAAGTTCCGCTCCTTCGTCCACCCCCGCGAGGAGGTGACGCTGGAGGTGAAGATCAAGGCCATGCGTGAGGAGTCGGCGGTGGTCCGGGGGCTGGTGTTCGCCGAGGGTAAACGGAAGGCCAACATGGAGCTACTATTCGTGTTTGACCCCAAGGGGGTGCCCTCTTTGGTGGAGGGTGTGACCCTGGAGGAATACGAGCGCCGGGAGCTCAAGCGCCTGGGGTACCCCATGGAGCGCGTCGAGGCAGAGGCAGAGGGGGACGCTACGTGAGCGCAGGGCGCCGCGCCGCCGTGACGGGGATGGGGGCTGTGACGCCGCTGGGCCCGGATCTGGCCACCTCCTGGCAACGCCTGGCGTCGGGCGACATCGCGGTAGACCGCATCCAGGCATGGGATCCCACCGATTTCCCGGTCCAGATCGCCGCCGAGGTGCGCGAGGAACGATACGATCCCGGCCTGGATGAGGCCTGGGTGGATCGCCACCGCGAGGATCGCCGCATCCGCTTCGCGTTCCAGGCAGCGGCCGAGGCCTGGTCCCAAGCTGGCCTGGACAGCGCCCCTCCCGAGCCCGAGCGCACGGGCATCAGCGTCGGCGCCGAGTCCGGCCGCAAGCAGTTACAAGACGTGGCCAATGACTACGCACGCTGGCGCCACCTGGACACCCTGGAGACCGTGGTCCCGCACCTGCACCGGCTGGCCTACCCCCGCCTGCAGCCCTGGGCCCCTACCCTTCTGCTGGGCAAGCGCTGGGGCATGCGCGGGCCGGCACGGACCTCCTCCACCGCCTGCACCTCCGGAGCTCAGGCGTTGGGCCGCGGCCTGCAGATGATCCGGCGGGGCGACGCCGACGTGGTCCTGGCTGGCGGGACGGACGCCCTAGTGGAGGCGTTCATGGTCACCGGCTTCGCCCTCATCGGCGCGCTCAGCGAGCGCAACGGCGATCCGGCGAAGGCCAGCCGCCCGTTCGACATGGGGCGGGACGGCTTCGTACTCGCCGAGGGCGCCGGCTTCGTGGTGCTGGAGAACGAGGAGCACGCCCGCCGCCGCGGCGCCACCGTACTGGGCTGGATCAGCGGCTTCGGCTCCAGCCTCAACGCCTACCGCATCACCGACCCCCCGCCGGGCGGCGACGGGGCGTTCCAGGCCATCCGTGACGCCCTCATCGACGCAGACGTGGCGCCGTGGGACGTGCAGTACATCAACGCCCATGGCACCTCGACGGTGATGAACGATCTATCGGAGACGCTGGCCATCCACCGGGCCTTCGGCGACCACGCGGCCAAGCTCCCCGTGTCCTCCAACAAAGGTCAGATGGGGCACCTGGTGGCCGCCGCCGGCGCGGTGGAGTCCATCTTCACCGTGCAGGGAATGCTCGACGGCGTGATCCCACCGACGGTGAATCTGGATCACGCGGACCCGGAGTGTGACCTGGACTACGTGCCCCACGAAGCTCGGCCGCAGGGGGTACAGCTAGCCATCAGCAACTCCTTTGGCTTCGGCGGCAGCAACGCCACGCTGGTGCTCGAGCGGGGGGACGGATGAGCTACGCCGCCGATCCGGCACGGCAGCCCGTGGTCACGGGCGTGGGTTTGATCACCGGGCTGGGGCTGACCCGGGACGAGACCGTGGCTGGTGTGGTGGCCGACCGCAGCGCCATCGGCCCCGTCGAGCAGTTCGACGCATCGGCCTTCCCCTGGCCCGCCGCCGCCGAGGTCCAGGGATTCAAGCCGCGCAAGGTGTTGCCGGATCGCAAGGCGGTCAAGTTGATGAGCCCGCCGGCCCGGCTGGCAGTGGCAGCGGCGCTGGACGCCCGCGCCCACGCAGGTGCGGTAGACGAACCCGGCGTGCAAGACGGCGGCCTGTTCATCGCCGCCGGGTACGAGACCGTCGACCTCTCCACCGTGCTGCGCATGATGTCCTACAGCCGGCCGGACGGCGTGACCCCTGCGGACCGGGACTGGAACACCATCGATCTACCCCAGCTGTGGGCCGAGGGCCGCCATCGGATGAACCCGTTGAGTGCCCTGAAGATCCTGCCCAACATGGCCACCGCCCACGTGTCCATCGCCCTGGGCATGCAGGGCCCCAACAACTCCCTCGGGCCCCACGGTTCGTCGGGCCTGCAGGCCATCTCCGAGGCCGCCCGTGCCGTGGCTGATGGGGAAGCCCCCTTTGCCCTGGCCGGCGGCACCGACGCCCCCGTGAACGTGTTCATGCTGTCCTACTTCGGCGTCGAAGGCCTGCTCAGCCCCACCGGAGGCTGCCGTCCCTTTGCCGCAGACGCCGACGGCACCGTCCCCGGCGAAGGGGCCGCCATGTTGTGGATCGAAGGGCGCCACCATGCCCGGGAACGCGGCGCGGCGGTGCTCGCCACGGTGCTGGGTTACGGCGAAGCCCACAGCGGAGGCCCCTACGGGCCGCCGCGCAGCCCGGAGACCTACCTGACCGCGGGCCAGCGAGCCCTCGACCACGCGGGGTTAGCGGCCCGGGACATCACCGCGTGGACCGCGGACGGCTGGGGCGTGCCCGCGGTGGACGGCGCCGAGCTACGGGCGGCCCGCGAACTCTTCGGCGATCCTCCTCCCCGCCGTGCCCGCAAGGCCCTGCTGGGGCACTGTTTTGCGGCAGCCGGTGCGGTGGATGCCGGGCTGGCCGCCCTCGACGCGGCCACCGGGCCCCAGCTGGTCTGGGCCGCCGGCATGGATGGAACGGCCGCAGCGCTGGTGCTTGGCCCGGGGGGCTCGCCATGAAGCGCGTGGGCATCACGGGCGTGGGGATCGTCTGCTCCCTCGGCGACCGGCCGGGCGGCGTGATGGACGCCCTGCTGGCCGGCCGCAACGGCATCGGCGCGCTGGATCGCTTCCCCACCGACGGCTTCGAGATCCGCGCCGCAGGGCAGGTCCACGGGTTCGACCTGGCGCGCTACGGGAGCGGCCCGGAGTTCGAGTTCCTCCGCGGGAAACAGGACTACAAGACCGAGCTCGGCATGGCCGCCTGCGAGCTGGCCGTCCGGGACGCACACGGCGACGCCGTACCCGCCGCCATCCCCCCGCAGGGCCGCGGGCTGTACCTGGCCACCGGCCTGGGTAGCACCACGGTAGGCGAGGCGGAGGAGGACCTGCTGGCCCACATCCGCGAGGACGGCAGCTTCGACTACCGGTCTGCCGGGGTCCGGGCCGGCACCGTCGACAGCCCCTATCGCTACCGCCATCTCACCGATGTCGCGGCCCACCTCGCTGCCCGTCGCCACGGCGTCCAGGGCCCGGTCGTCACCAACACCAGCGCCTGCGCCGCCGGCCTGATCTCCATGGGGCAGGCCTTCCGCGAGATCCGCGCCGGACGGCTGGAGTGGGCGCTGGCCAGTGGTTTCGAGTCGATGATCCACCCCTTCGGCGTGTTGTCCTTCCAGCTGCTGGGCGCCCTGAGCGAAAGCTCCCGGCCCGTGGAGGCGATCTCACGGCCCTTCGACCGGGATCGGGACGGCTTCGTCATCGGCGAGGGTGCCGCGGCGTTCGTGCTGCAACCGCTGGAGGCCGCCACGGGCCACGTCTACGGCGAGATCGTGGGATTCGGCACCTCGGTGGACGCCTACCGGGTCACCGCCCCTTCCCCCGATGGCACCGGGGCCGCCTTGTGTATGGAGCGGGCGCTGGAGGACGGCGGGCTGGCCCCGGCAGAGGTGGACTACATCAACGCCCACGGCACCTCCACATACCTCAACGACATCACCGAGACGCTGGCCATCAAGCAGGTCTTCGGAGGCCCAGGCGCAGCCCCTCCGGTGAGCTCCTCCAAATCCATGCTGGGCCATTCAGTGGCCGCCGCGGGAGCGGTGGAGCAGATGGCCGTTCTGGCGGCGCTGCGGCACCAGGCGCTGCCCCCGACGATCAACCTGGACAGCCCGGCGCCGGACTGTGACCTGGACTACGTGCCCCACAAGGCGCGGGAGGCCCACATCGAGCTGGCGCTGAACAACTCGTTCGGGTTTGGCGGCCAGAACGCCTGCTTGGCTACCCGGCGTATCGCGGAGGGCTCCCGATGACCCGCGTGGTGATCACCTCCACCGGCGTACTGTGTGCCCTGGGCCGCGATCTGGCCGAGCTGCGCAGGGCCTGGCACGCCGGGGAAAGCGGCATTCGCCCCGTCACCTGCACCGGGGAACCCTGGCTCCCGTGGCCCGAAGGGGGAGAGATCCCCGATATCCGGGCGCGGGACCTGCTGCACAAGAAGCAACGCAAGCACGTCAAGGTGATGGCACGGCCCGTATGGCTGGGCGTGGGTGCGGCCCGGGCCGCCTGGCAACATCGTATCGGCGCTGCCGAAGGGGGAGTGTTACCCCATCCCGAGCGTCGGGGCGCGTTCGTGGGCGCCGGCATGCACGTGGACGAGGGGGGGGACTTCGTCGAGCCGATGAAGCGCGCCTACAGCGACGGCCGGTTCCAGCTCGATCAATGGGCCCGCGCAGGTATCCCCGCCCTCAATCCCCTGTGGCTGATCAAGGGTTTGAGCAACAACGTGCTGGCCTTCGTCAGCCTCTTCGAGGACCTGCAGGGGGTCAACGACAACTTCTGTGAGGGGGAAGGGGCCGGCGTCATCGCCGTGGGCGAGGCGTTGCGGGGCCTGCAGGCGCGGCAATGCGACATCGCCCTGGCCGGCGGCTACGGCACCTACCTGACCCTGGAGGACATGGTCGGCCAGGATCTGCTGGAGACGCGCTCCGCAGACTGGCGCCCGGGAGAAGGGGCGGCGTTCTTCGTGATGGAACGCGCCTCGGACGCCTCCACTGCGGGCCAGCAACCGCTGGCCACGGTGGAGGGTTTTGGTAGCTGCTTGCCCGGTGGCGACTCCCTGGCCATGGCCTGTGCGGACGCCCAGCTGGAACCGGATCAGATCGATCGGCAGATCGAGGACATCAGCCCGCGGCTGGGCAACACACACGGCGGCCACGGTGCGCTGATGATGGCCATCGCGCTGGGTTACCCCGGCGAACGGGTAGCCATCACCGCGGGTGACCCACATCAGACCAGCGCCAGCGTGATCCTGCGGGTCCACGCGTGACCCCCCGCCTGTTCGGCCCCGTCGCCGTCGGACCGCTGGAGGCCCCCAGCCGGATCGTGATGGCCCCCATGGAAACCGGCCTCCACCCCGGCGGCATGCTGGGCCAGCGGTACATCGATTTCCTGGCCGCTCGGGCGGCTGGCGCAGCCTGGGCCACCACCGGCGGCGTGGCCGTACGCGGGGACGGGCTGTCCACCCGCGACCAGCTGCGCCTGGACGACGATGCACAGCTGGAGGGATTCCGACGCCTGGCCGACGCCGTGCACGGGCGAGGCGGCCGGCTCGTGATCCAGCTGACCCACGCGGGGCGTCAGACGCTGGCGTCCGTGCTGGGGCAAGATCCGGTGGCCCCCTCCCCCATCCCCTGCCCGATGATGAGGCAGCGTCCCCGCGCCCTCGACGCCGGCGAGCTGCCCGCCCTGGTGGAGGCCTTCGCGGACGCCGCCCGGCGCGCCGCAGCCGCCGGCGCAGACGGCGTCGAACTCCACATGGGCCACGGCTACCTGCTCAACCAGTTCCTGTCCCCGGCGGCCAATCAGCGGGAAGACGAGTACGGCGGCAGCACCGACGCCCGCTGCCGCCTGCCGGTGCAGGTGCTGAGGGCCGTGCGGCAGGCCGTCGGCCCCGGATGTTTGGTGTCGGCCCGCTTCAGCGCCGACGAACGGATCGACGACGGCATCCATATCGACGAAGCCGTGGAGATCGCCAGGCACCTGGAGCGGGGCGGTGCCCACGTCCTGCACGTCAGCGCCTGCACCTATGCCTCGATGGTGTGGAACATCCCCGTCTACCTACTGGAGGACGCCCCGTTCCGGCCCCTGGCCGCCCGCGTCCGTGAGGCCGTGGACATCCCCGTGATCGCCGTGGGACGCCTGCATGAGCCGGCATTGATGGAGGACACGCTGGCTTGCGGAGATGCGGATCTGATCGCTGTGGGGCGGCCCTTCATCGCGGATCCGGGTTTCCTGGTGGCACTGGAGGCCGGAACCAGGCCCCGGCCCTGCGTACGCTGCAACCAATGCATCCTCTCCATCAGCTACGGGCCACTTTTGTGCACCGTGAATCCAGACGTGGGGCGCGAGGGGGATGCCATGCTGCGGGATCCACACCTGCGGGTCCTCGTCGCCGGTGGCGGACCTGCGGGGATGACGGCCGCCATCCGCGCAGCGCGGGCGGGCCACGATGTGCGTCTGTTGGAGCGTCATCCCGAACTGGGAGGCCAACTCCGCGCCGCTGCCGTCGGCCCGCACAAACATCGCATCGCCGAATTCTCGCGTCATCTGCAGGGGGAGCTGCGGGCTTGCTCCGCGGATGTCCAGCTGGGCTGTGCCATCGACCGCGACGCGGTGGAGTCCTTCAATCCGGACCTGATCATCGATGCCACAGGCAGCCAGCCCACGCCCCTGACGCTGGACGGAGCGGCCTTCCCGACCCTCGGTGTGGATGATGCCCTGCTCGCACCGAGCCCCCCGGGAACCCTGGTGATCCTCGGCGGGGGAGCCGGGGGTGTAGAGGCGGCTCATGCCCTCGCCGCCCGGGGCCACGACGTCGTACTGGCGGAAAAACGCCCCCGCATCGGCGTTGGCCTGGTCCCCCACGCCCGCTTCCACCTGGAACGCCTGTTGGCCGAGCAAGGCGTGCAGGTGGTCACTCGCTGCAAGAAGCTCGAGGCACGAGGAAATGAACTGAGGCTCATTCAACGCCGCGGCGAGGAGACGATCACCGGCGTTTCGCAGCTCATAGTCGCCACGGGAAGAGAGTCAAAAGGCATCGACCCTGCTATATATAGCGGATTCAAAGCCCGGATCGTGCCGGTGGGGGATGCCGTCAAACCCGGTTCGATCCAGGAGGCGCTTTCGACAGCGCGCCGCGCATTGGATGAGGAGATCCATGCCCGTCGATCGTGAAGAAGTGTTCGTCGTCGTTCAGAAGTGCTTTGCCGATGCCCTGGGCCTCGACGACGACGAAGTGACCCTGGATGCTCTGGTCATCGATGACCTGGGCGCCGAATCGTTGGACTTCCTGGACATCGCCTTCCGCCTCGAGGAGGCCTTCGACATCAAGATCCCGAGGGGTGAGATCCAGCAGAAGGCCGAGGAAGAGGCCACCGAGAGCGGCGAGCCGTTCGAGATCGACGGTGTGCTCACGGGCACCGGCCTCTCCAAGCTGCGTGATGCCCTCCCGGAGATCCCGACGGATCGGATCCAGCAGGGCCTGACCGTGCGGGAGATCCCCCTGCTGTTCACCGTCGAGACCTTCCTCAATCTGGTGGTCAAGCTGCTAGAGGAGAAGGAGCCCGGCGGGTGACCCGCTCCCGCCCCCCGCGGGAGACGTTCCTCATCAGCCTGTTCGACGTCTGCTGGTGCTTAGGCGCCGTGTGGGTCTATGGCCCACCTTGCCTCGGTGTGGCGGCGCTGCTGCGCCTGCTGTGGCTCCACGTGGACTGGTGGGCCGCCGCCCTGGCGTTGCCGCTGGGCTACCTGCTGTTCCTTGTGGGGGCCATCCTGTGCGCCGGGATGTTGCGCCTGTTCCTGCCCCGCCCCAAGCCCGGCATGAGCCGGGTCTTCGTGGGCCGCCCTTTTGCTGCCTTCCTGGGTTCGTGGGGCTTGGAGAACTACTTCCCCCGGCCCTTCCTGACCCACATCCAGCTCCTCACCGCCCTGCGTTACCTCCATGGCCGCGCCCTGGGCATGACGCTGCGCTGGTCCACCCACATCTCGCCGGGCACCGAGCTGCACAGCTACCCGCTGCTGACCCTGGGCCGCTTCACCTATCTGGGTGAGGGCACCGCCGTCACCGGGCACCTGAGCCAGGGCGACAAGCTGCTCCAGGCACCGGTGGTGTTCGGGGACCATTGCAACGTCGGCGCCCGCACCAACATCGGCCCCGGCTGCACCTTCGGGGACCGGGTCAAGATCGCCGCGCTGGTGGATTTTGCCCCCGGCTGCGAGGTCCAGGACGACGCCGAGGTGGAGCCCCGCTGCCACATCGGCATGGGGGTACGCATCGAGAAGGGCGCATACGTCGAGGCCCGCTCCTATCTGCCCACGTACATGATCATCCCGGCCGGCGAGCGGTGGGGCGGGGATCCGGTAAAGAAGCTGGGGGAAGCCAGGCCGAAGCGGGAGCGGGGAAAGCGACGTAACCGGAAGGAAACCTCGGGGGAGACTGACTGAACCCGGCCTATCAGGCGCTGCCGCGCTTGCTCTTGCGCATCCGCAAGCTGATCTCGTACTCCTCGTCACCCGCCGGGAACGCCCAGTCATCCAGGGCTGCCACGACACAGGCGCGCTCGTTGGAGGTGAGGCCGGCGCGGGAGTAGTCCACGGATGACAGCATGGCCTGGCCGTCTGTATCCACGCTCAGCTTGACCCGGTGCGCGTCGTGGTCCTGCACGCAGGCGACGAGCATACGCTCCAGGGCCCGCACCGACTCGCTGCGGTCCGCGAAGCCGTCGTCCGTGCCGCCGCCCAGGCCGCCGCTGCCGCCGCCGCCCGCGGTCGCGCCGCCGGCCTTGGTGGAACCCTTGCCGCCGGCCCGGGCAGCCTTGGCAGCCTTGCGGGCCTTGGGGTCCCTGGGGAGCTCGGCTTCCTCGGCCTCGGCCGTCACGTTCTGTGTGGCCGCGTCCGTATCCTCGGGAGCCTCCTCGGTGTCCTCTTCGGCCACGGCGTCCTCGGTCTCTTCGACCGTCTCCTCGGCGGCCTCTTCTTCCGGCTCGTCGATGGGCGCCTCGTCGGAGACGGCGTCCTCGGTGGGGGTAGGGATGGACACCCAGTGGGCTGACGGGGTTCCGGCAGACGCCAGGTCTCCGGAGCCGAAGGAAGCGACGCGATCCGGGGCGCCGCCGAAGCCGTAGCCCGCCTGCCCGAGGGTCGCCGCCACGCCGGTGCCGCTCAGTGCGCCGCTGGCCCAGAAGATGAAGGCGCCCAGGGCGACGGTCATCGCCAGCGATAACCACAGCACGGGGAGCGTTTTGCCGGCGGAGATGGCCGCGCCCACCAGGCGCTGCTCGTCGGCGAACTGCTCGGAGCGGGTCGGCCACAGGCGCAGCCAGGCGTCGCCGTCCCGCATGGTGATACCGCTGTTCCAGTCGAAGAGCCGGATCGGCTCGGCCTGCTCGCTCCCGTCAATCAGGATTCCCTGCGGGGCCTGCACTCGCCACGATCCCTCTTCCCGGACGGCCACATCCGTCGCATCGCAGGTGAACGGCAGCTGGCAGTCCGCCGTGCCACCGATCCGCAGCGAGCGACCGTCGCGGAGCTGGACCGTATCCAGCGTGATGTCCCCGATACCTACCGCGGCGGCGAGGACGGCCGGCCGCCCTGAGGACTTCTTGTTGCTGGGCTTGTTGGTTGTATTGTTTTTCATCGTCATCCCCACAATCCATATCGTTCCAAATTGTCGCTCGCAGGAAGGTAGACGTAGGCGCGCCCGATTTTCTTCAAAGCGCTGTATTCTTAGGTCGGGAGGTCCACTCGATGGGACGACGAGACGACTACGACGACGACAAACCCTCATGGCGCGACATCGATCGCCGCAGGGAGATGAGCACACACACGGACCAGAACAAACCGGCCCAGGGCTACGGCGGTCCGCGCCACTCCTCCAACCGTTACTACAAGGCCAAGCTCGAGAAGCTGATGAAGGACAAGCTCGAGGCGGTCTTCGTCGACCCCGAGCAGGAGGCGGCCAGCAAGAAGGTGATCGACGCGGTCACCGGCGCCGAACGCAAGGAGGCCACGGCCGCCTATCTGGACAAGTATGGGGTTCCGGAGGATTTCGAGACGCTGATGGCCATGGCCGAGGTCAAGGATGACGCGGTCTTTGCCCAGGTACTGCCCCCCATGCGCGACCTGTGGGACGAGCAGTCCGACTCCCGGCGCAAGCTCGCCAGGCAGATGCTGCAGATGCGGTTGATGCGTGTCCGGGACAAGGACGCGAGGGCCATTGCTTCGGAGTTGATCGGGAGGGACTAGGAGCCCGATCCGTCCCAAAATTGCCCGGCGAGATGGCACCGATCCTGCTTG
The DNA here is from genome assembly GCA_964504165.1 of uncultured Rickettsiales bacterium. Classification (GTDB taxonomy): domain Bacteria; phylum Myxococcota_A; class UBA796; order UBA9615; family CAYRNR01; genus CAZDDH01. The sequence continues at coordinate 14,048 of CAZDDH010000133.1, forward strand.
CAGTTTTGGATGGCACGCGCAGAGCACCCGATGGGTGCGTCGAGGGGTATTCATGCCAAGGCAACGGATGTTCGGTGGGGTTGTGGCCCTGGCCGTGGTGATGTGCGGCTGTCCTTCCTACGAGTTCATGTCCGAAGGGGAACACTGGACCTTCACCACCGAAGAGCTGGCCACCGATGCCTACGGTGGATTCGACAACAGCACGGCGGTGCTCGCCGGCTCCGAGATCTGTGCGGTGGCAGCCTACGACCAGGCGATCCCGGACGGCCACCACGTCGCCGACGTGGTGGACGAATGCTTCGAGCCTTCCGTGGAAGGGCCTGCCACCTACGACTGGCTGGACGCCACGTTGTGCATCCGGCTGGAGGAGGCGGGCGAGGTCACGTGGGCGCTGGACCCGGCCGAATGCGAGGCCACCGCGAGCGGATTCGAGCCCCTGGCCGACCGGGTGGTCTTCCAGGTCGCGGACCGTTCCACCGTGACGGCCGAGATCCAGCAATGGGTCGAGGAATACGCCGAGGAGAGCCTGAAACCTGCCAGCGGTACCTTCCCCACCGACTGGATGGTGCCGGCAGGGGAGCCGATGCGACTGGTCGCGGGGCAGCGGGTCAACCTCTTCGTGCAACTCCTGGGCGAAGACGGAGAGCCTGTGGCCTGGCGAGAGGGCGAGGGGGTGCTGTCCGCGCGCACCACCTCCGGCACGCTGGAACAGGCCGACGAGTACCTGTCTCCTGGTTGGATCGGCCTGACCCTGGAGCCGGGCGCCGAGGCGGAGCTGGTGCTGAGCCACGGCGACGACGAGTGGATAGCCGGCACGGTGACCGGCGTGGACGCCGGGGATGCGGCCACGCTGGAGGTGGTCGCCGCCCTGCTGGGAGATGACGATGCGGGGAGCCTGTCGGACCCGATGGGCGCCCGCGCCGTCGTCCGTGACAGCGACGGCAACCTGCTGCTGGGTGCGCCGGTGGAGTGGGTCCTCGAGGACGGCGATCTGGTCCTGGCCCCCGGCCCCGATCCGGACGGCGAATCCCTCGACTACCTCCCCGGCGCGGACTACCTGCACGTGGAAGACATCTGCATCGCCCCCGAGGACAACTTCGGCGAACGCACCGCCACGTTCAGCGCCCGGCTGGGAACCCTCTCCGACTCGGTCACGTTGACCTGGATCCACGCCTCCGAGGCCGGGGAGCCGGACGCAAGCTGGGAGAAGGACAGCCGCTGCCAGTCGGCGGCTCAGGACGGTTGCAGCTGCAGCGCTGCGGGTGCATCGAGCAGGGTCGCCACCCTCCCGCTGATGGGTCTGCTGGCCTTCGTGCTGCGTAGAAGGTTGCGGTAGGAAATCAGGCGCGCAGGCGGAGCAGGTGGGGATGATGCGGCGCCGAGCCGTTGTCCGAACGGGCGCCGTACTCGGTCATGTCGTCATCGCTCGCGTCGTCATCGCTCGCGTCGTCGTCGTCATCCGCTGCGCTGTCGTCGTCATCCGCGCTGTCGTCGTCCGCGGCATCGTCGTCATCGCCGGCTGAGCTGTCATCATCGTCTGCCGCGTCATCGTCATCGCTCGCGTCGTCGTCCGTCGCCGTGTCGTCGTCGGTGACGTCGTCGTCATCCGGTTCCGTACAGGCGGCGATGGCAAGGAAGAATGGAAGGGCAAGGCTGGCTAACCACTTCTTGGTCGTCGTGCGCATGAGATCTCCCTTGCTGTGAAGCCCAACGGCCCCTGCTAGGCGCGGAGCCGGAGCAGGTGGGGGTGGTGCGGCGCGGAGCCGTTGTCCGTGCGGGCGCCGTAGTCGGTCATGTCGTCGTCGCTGGCGTCGTCATCCGACATGTCATCGTCGTCGCCCGCGGCACTGTCATCGTCGTCGCCCGCTGCGCTATCGTCGTCGTCGCCGGACGAGCTGTCGTCATCGCTGGCGTCGTCGTCCGAGGCATCGTCATCATCACCGGACGAGGTGTCGTCATCGTCGGTGGCGGCGTCGTCATCGGCCGCGTCATCGTCGTCGCTAGGTTCCGGGCAGCCGGCGAGAGCGAGGAAGAATGGCAGGGCAAGGCTGGCCAACCACTTCTTGGTACGAGTACGCATGAGATCTCCCCGAGTCGGTGTAGTGCCCCTACGCGGCGATCATCGACCAGCCCAATCCCGGAATCAAGGGCATCCATCGGCCCCGCCGGCAAAAAAAAACGCCCGAAGGGAATGGAACGTTGGCTCGCCAGTAGCTTAGGGTGCCATGGGGAACACGATGACCGTCACAGCGTCCACGACAACCGGCACAGCCAGCCAGGCTCAATGGTTCGAGCGGGTCGTGCTGTGTTACCAGCGCAAGGCGTTCCTGGCCGCGCTGGGCTTCCTGGGCAATCCAGAGGATGCGCGGGAGGCCAGCCAGGAGGCCTTCGCCCGCGCCTACCGCGCCCTGCCCAGCTTTGACCCCGAGCGGCCATTCTACCCGTGGTACTACCAGATCCTGCGCAACCTGTGCCTGACCCGCATCACGCGACGGCGTCGAGCCCCCATCGCCACGGAGAATCTGGAACGGGTGGAGAACAACCCGGCGTCCCTTCTGGGGCGTACTCCGGAGGCGTCGGCGATCCAGCAGGACCGGCAGCAGAGGGTCCAGGGGGCCATCGACCGCCTCTCCCTGGAACACCGGGAGATCATCTACATGCGTCACTACCAGGACCTCAGCTACGACGAGATGGCATTGGCCCTGGGGGTGGCGGAAGGGACCGTGATGAGCCGCCTTTACCGCGCGCGCAAAGCGTTGCGCCAACTCCTCGAGGAGGAGGAGCCATGACAGACGCATGCGAAGGGGCCCAGATCCTGATGATGAAACAGGTGGACGGCCTGATCGACGACCGGGAGGCCAGCCAGCTACAGGCCCACCTGGACACCTGCGCCACCTGCAGCGCCGAACTGGCGGATTTCGTGGAGCAGAAAGCGGTCACTGACCTGTTGAGGAAGCGGATCCAGTACGACGAGGCGCTGGACAGCTACTGGGGTGGTGTCTACAACCGGCTTGAGCAGAGGATCGGCTGGGTGCTGATCATTGCCGGCACCTGCATCCTCACCGGCTTCGGGCTCACACAGCTGATGCTCGAACCGGAAGTCCCCGTCTGGATGCGCATCGGCGTCGGCTCGCTGGCCGCCGGGGCGCTGGTGATGCTCGTCAGCGTCATCCGCTGGCGGCTCGTCACCGGTAAGAAAGACAAATACACGGAGGTGATCCGATGAACGAAGTGGCCCTCAACAAGGCGTCAGCCGTTGCCGCCCGCCGCGGCATCCTGACATCCACCACCGACACCCTGCCGGGATGGCGGGTGGTCAAAACCATCGGTCTGGTGCGGGGCAACACGGTCCGCACCCGTCACGTGGGCCACGACATCGCCGCCGCCTTCAAGACGCTGGTGGGGGGCGAGGTGGAGAACTACACCCGCATGATCGCCCAGTCCCGCGAACAGGCCCTGGACCGCATGATGGAGGAGGCCCGCCGCAAGGGAGCCAACGCCGTGGTGGCCGTACGGTTCACGACCTCCACGATCCTGCAGGGAGCCGCAGAACTGCTGGCCTACGGCACGGCCGTGGTCATCGAGCCGGAGTAGTAGCCGAGATCCGGGGACGTTCGCCCCGTCAGTCCACGTTCAGGTACCGGTTTTCTTTGAGGTAATCGATGACCCGCTGGGCGCTCTCTTCCGGAGTCTCGTCGGCTGGATAGAGCGTCAGCTCGGGATTCTCGGGAGCTTCGTAAGGAGCAGAGATACCCGTGAATTCCGGGATCTTGCCGGCCCGGGCCTTCTTGTACAGCCCCTTGGGATCGCGGCGCTCGCAGACCTCCAGCGGCGTGTTCACGAAGACCTCGACGAAATCCCCCTCTTCCTGGACGGCGCGGTTGATGTCCCGGTCGCTGCGGTAGGGACTGATGAACGCGGTCAGATTGACGATACCGGCCCGGGTGAACAGCCGCCCCACCTCGCCGATGCGGCGGATGTTCTCGGTGCGGTCGTCGGGGCTGAAGCCCAGATCGCGGTTGAGGTTGTGGCGGATGTTGTCCCCGTCGAGGACGTAGCAATGGATGCCCTGCTCGGTGAGCATACGGTCTGTCGTGATGGCCACCGTGGATTTGCCCGACGCACTGAGCCCCGTGAACCAGACGGTGACGCCGCGATGCCCCTTGGCCGCTTCCCGCTCCTCGCGGGTGACGTCTGGTTGGTGTTCGGTGATGTTCTGGCTCTTGGGCTGTCTCATGCCGTTCCTTCCCGATTCTGCGATCTGTCCCCATGTCCGTGATTCAGGACGATGGAGTTTCTTAACTCCCAAATGGTTACGTTTCAATCCCGGGTCCGCGAAATTGTTCCCGATGATCAGCGGCCCAGACGCAGTTCCACACCCAGAGCGGCCATCTCCCGGCTCACACGGGCGATGCGCTGCCAACCCAGCACCTTGGACGACCCGGCGCGGCGCGGGCGCACGTGCAGCGTCGTCTCGGCCACGCGGGCGCCGTCGCGAATGGCCCGGATGGGGAGCTCCAGGTTCAGGAAGAAGGTGTCGGAGCGCAAAGGGAGACGCGCGAGGTACTCCCGGCGGATCAGGTAGGCCCCGTCCAGCCGGTTGCGCACGCCAGTCGCCGCCCAGGTCAGCGCCCGCAGGCCCCGGCTGAGAACCTTGCGGCCGATGGAGTCGGCCTCGCGGAAGCGGTCCGGGTAATGGCAGATCACCAGATCGACGCCGTCGCTGGCCTCGATGAAGCGATCCAGCTGCTCGGGGGGAACCTGGCCGTCGGCGGGCAGCAGGGTCACCCACTCCTTGCTCACAGCCGCGAAGCCCGTGCGCAGGGCCGCTCCGATACCCCGGTTACGGCCGTGGGAGATGACCTGGACCGCCCCATCGCCGTCCGCCACCTGCTGTGCATTCGCCGCCGTGCCGTCGGTGGAGCCGTCGTCCACCAGGATCAGCTCGTATTCCTCCGTGCGTTCACGGAGGTAGTCCAGCGCCTCTTGCATCACCGGCGCGACGTTTTCTTCTTCGTTGAATGCGAACATCACGACCGATAGCTGCATCCACACACCTCGTGCCTTCCGGTGAGGCAGGATAAGCTCCCCGCATGAGATTCTCCATCTTTCATGCGATCCGAGCCTGCCTCTGCCTGTGGCTCCTTCCGGCCGTGGCGTTCGGTGCAGAGATCCCGGCCGAGGAGCTGGTGGCCCGGATCTGCGACGCCTTCGGCGGGCGGGAGCGTCTCGAGGGCATCGAGGGTTTCCAGATGGAGTCAGAGGTCCACGGGATCGGGCTGGAGGGGCGGGCGCGCACCGAGCTCCGGTTCCCCGATCAGGAGTTCTCCGAGCTGCGACTGGGACCCATGGCCTGGATCGTCGTGCTCGACGGCGAGCAGGGCTGGACCCGGGACCACAACGGCCACGTCGTCGAGCTAACCGCCGCCCAGATGGCCGACTCCCGGACCTCGATGTTCATCGACACCTTCGGCCCGTGGCTCGACCCCTTCGATCCGGAGGTAGTACGCACGGCAGGCTCCCTGGTGGTGGACGGGCAAGAATGCCCCCTCCTGCACATCCAGGTCCCGGGCGGTAATCCGTACAGGCTGGCCATCGATCCGGACCGCTACCTACCCATCCGACAACTTCACGATGACGAGAGCGGGCTGGGGCAGGATGTGGTGATCCTGTCCGACTACCGGCTGCTGGATGGCGTGCAGGTCCCCCATCACATGGAGAGCTTCAACGACCAGCTCCCGTCCAACCGGACCCAGTACTCACTGGTTTCGCTGGAATTCCGGCCGCCGGACGATCCCGAGCGGTTCGCCATGCCCCAGCCACTGAAGGATGTGCGCTTCCCCGATGGCGTGACGGCCGTCACCGTGCCCGCCCGCTACCGCTCCGGCCACCTGTTCATCGACGTCGAACTCTCCGGCGCCGGGCCCACCGTCGCCGGCGCCATGCTGGTGGACACGGGGACGACCTTGTCCATGCTGGATGTGCAGACGGTGGCTCGCCTCGGCTTACAGACCGAGGGCAATCTGTCCGGCCTGGCTGTGGGCGGCGCTACGCAGGTGACGTTGGTCCAGGTGGAACGCGTGGATGTGGGTGGAGTCCAGCTGACCAACCAGGTCCTGGGCGTCGCCGAATTCGCCGAGGCCATGGAGAGCCAGATGGGCGTGCCGGTGGTGGGCCTGCTGGGATACGACTTCTTCAGCCGGTTTGCCGTGAGCCTGGATTTCGACGCGGAGCAAGCCGTCATCCACGACCCACAGAGCTGGACCCCCCCGGAGGCCGGCACGGTGATCCCGCTGACCTTCATCGATCAACAACCCGCACTAGAGGCGACCCTCGACGGGGAACGGTCCGGGCTATGGCGCCTGGACACCGGCGCCGACGGCCTGGCGATCCACGGCCCGGCCGTCGGCGAGTGGGGCCTGCGCGAACGCTACGGTCCCGGGCGGGATCTGACGGTGATGGGCATGGGCGGGGAGACGCGGGCCAGCATCGTGCGGGCGAGCTCCTTCGGGCTGGGGCCCTATGTGGTGCAGGCTCCGCTGCTGATGCTGGTAGGGGACGAACAAGGGGTGCTGTCCGCCCGGGCTATTGTCGGCAACCTGGGCAACTCGGTCCTGGATCGCTTCACGGTGACGGTGGATTTCAGCGGCGAACGGATCCACCTGCTGCCGGGCAAAGATTTCGCCCACACCGACCGCATCCGGGTGGTCGACTTCGACGTGGGCTGGGCCGGGACCCGGGTGAAGGTCCTCACCGTGGAGCCGGGCGGAGAGGGCCACCGGCTCGGGCTGCGCCCCCAGCAAGAAGTGCTGCGCATCAGCGGCCGGCCCGCCCGCAACTGGACCTCCTTCGAGCTCACCCAGCTGTGGGCCGGGGAGACCCTGCGCTCGGTGGTGCTCGTGGTCCGGGACGCCCGCGGTAGGCACCGCATCCGCATCGCCATTCCACCTCCTCCGTGACCCTCACCTAGCCCCCCGACGGTTCAAACCGCTTCGAAGGTCCGAGGCCCTGTCGTCGGCATGCTAAACTGTGTTGTTTTTGCTATGTCAGGAGAGGTCCCTATGCCGCGCGGACTGGTCTCGTTTTTCGCCCTCTTTGTCCTTTGTAACCTGGGTTGTTCCGGGAGTGGCGAGACCACGCCGCTGACGGACGATCCGGCTGCGTTGCAGCGGGATGTCCATCCCATCGAATCCGTAGATAGACTCGAGGTGGAGCCACCGGATAGCCAGGCGCTCGCCATCGAGGACGTCGCGGCGGCCAAGGATACGCCCCTGCGCTTCGCGGTCTCCCGGCACGTGGACGTCACCCCGGAATCCCGTGGCACCTGGGAGGATCTCGGGGGTGGCCTATCGATGTGGCGGCTGCTGGTGTCCTCACCGGGCTCGCTTTCACTGAACTTCGGTTTCGAGACCTGCGGCCTACCCGACGGTGCGAGGCTGTCCCTGTACACGCCCGACGGCGGGCACACCGTCTCACGGCCACTGACCGCGGCGGACTGCAACCGTGAGGGCGAGCTGTGGACGCCGCTCGTGATCGGTGACGAGGCGGTCCTGGAACTGGTCGTGCCCGCTGAATCCCGCGGCGACATCGCCCTCCATCTGACGAAGGTCAACCCGGGCTACAAGGCCTTCGGCGAGCTCGCTGGCGATAAACAGGGCAGCTGTAATATCGATACCATCTGCACTGAGGGTGACCTCTGGCGTGAAGAGATCGCCTCGGTCGGCGTGTACACCGTCAACGGCACCTGGACCTGCACCGGCGGGATGTTGAACAACACCGCCGAGGACGAAACGCCGTACTTCCTGACCGCGGACCATTGCAGTGTGAGCACCTCGAACGACCAGACCGTTGTCGTCTACTGGAACTTCGAGAGCGTCAACTGCGGGGATCTCAGCGGTGGCCCGCTGACCGATTTCCAATCGGGATCGACCTTCCGCGCCGGCTACTCGTCCAGTGACATGACGCTCATCGAGCTCGACACCGTCCCGGACCCCGCCCACAACGTGTCCTACGCCGGCTGGAACCGGGGGACGGGCGATTACGCCTCCGCGGTGGCCATCCACCACCCGGGTTGCGACGAGAAGGCGATCAGCCACGAGGACGACGCGACGACCACAACCAGCTACTACGGCACCTCCCAGCCCGGCGACGGCACCCACATCCGCGTCGAGGACTGGGACTCCGGCACCACCGAGCCGGGCTCGTCGGGCTCCCCGCTGTTCAACCCGGACCACGAGGTCATCGGCCAGCTCCACGGCGGCAACGCGGCCTGTGGCAACGACCTGGCCGACTGGTACGGCCGCTTCTCGACCTCGTGGGACGGCGGCGGTAGCAACGACTCGCGGCTGAGCAATTGGCTCGATCCCCTCGGCACCAACCCCACCAACATCGCCACCTTGGTCCCCGGGGCGACGGGAATCGATGTGACTCCGTCGAGCTCCTTCGACGCCGCCGGGGACGCGGGGGGACCCTTCACGCCGACTTCCGAGGTCTACACCATCGAAAACAATTCGGCGTCGTCGGTCGACGTGTCGATCACCGTCTCCGAGGCGTGGCTCGACACCGACATCGCATCGACCACCCTAGCCGGCGGCGGGACCGTCGACGTCACGATCTCCCTGACTGCTGATGCGAACCTCCTGTCCAACGGCCTTTACACGGGCGTGATCGACATCATCAACCTGACGGACGGTGAAGGCACGACCTCACGAGACGCCAGCCTCACCGTGGGCACGTCGACCCTGATCTACGAATTCCCCTTCGACACCGACCCGGGCTGGAGCGTGGAAGGTGAGTGGGAGTGGGGCGTGCCAACAGGCGGAGGTGGCCAGTACGGCAACGCCGATCCCAGCGCCTGCAACAGCGCACCCGGTTGTTACGGCTACGACCTCGATGGGGACTACGCCAACAACCTCTCGGAGCGCCACCTCACCTCCGATGCCCTCGACCTGACCGACTACATCGCCACCTCGATAACCTTCTGGCGCTACCTCAACGTCGAGGACTCGCAGTACGACAACGCCAGCATGTCCGTATCCAGCGACGGCTCCAACTGGACCACGTTGTACGCCAATCCGTCCGGATCCGCGGTCGAAGACAGCGCCTGGACCGAGGTCAGCTACGACATGTCGGCGGTCGCCGACGAAGAGGCCACGGTCTACCTGCGGTGGACGATGGGCGAGACCGACAACAGCTGGCGCTACTCGGGCTGGAATGTCGACGACGTCTCGATCTACGGCATCAACATCGCCGCTTGCGCCGACGCCGATGGGGACGGCTTCACCGACGCGAACTGTGGCGGTTCCGACTGCGACGACGCCGACGCGGCGGTCTACCCAGGGAATACCGAGACCACCTGTAACGGAGTCGACGACGACTGCGACGCGGGCACCGAGGACGAACCCGATGGTGACGGCGATGGTTCCACGGTCTGCGACGACTGCGACGACGCCGACGCGGCCGTGTACCCCGGCGCTGCCGAAGGCTGCGATGGAGTCGACACCGACTGCGATGGCGCACCTGCGGCGGAC
>CAZDDH010000134.1:0-23551 GCA_964504165.1 uncultured Rickettsiales bacterium
CAACGGGCGGCGGCGGAGGAGGGGGTGGCTCCTCCACAGGGGGAGGCGTGGGGTCGGGCTCCGGCACCACGGCTACCGGTGCCGTGGCCGCCGCGGAAGGTGTGTAGGCGGGCAGGGCCGGGGGTGGCGGTGGCGGTGGTGGGGGTGGCTCTGCAACCACGGGTTCGGGACCAGGCACGGGCACGGGCACGGGCACCGGTTCTGGCTCTGGCTCAGGTTCTGGCTCAGGCTCGGGCGTGGGCTCTGGCTCGGGCTCCGGTGGTGGTGGCGGAGGGGGGTCTTCGACGATCGGTTCAGGTTCAGGTTCAGGTTCAGGCACGGGCACGGGCACGGGCACGGGCTCCGGTTCGGGTGATGGCGGGGGAGGCGGGATGGGCTGGACCGGGAAGGCGAACTTCTCGGTGGCCGTCACCCCCGCGTTGCTTAGCACCACCGACATGCCCACGAAGGTCTTGCCGCCCTCCGCGGGTGGCGTGTACTCAGCGGTCCACTGGCCGTCGCCCGCGCCGGTGAACGAGGACAGGGTCCCGGCACTGACCGCACCGGCGAGGATCTTGGCGTCGGTGGCCGGTTGCCCGTCGGCGGTCTGTAGCTGGACCTCGAAGGTCCGCGGTTCGGATCCGATCTGGAGGCCGACGGGCGGTTCGAACAGAACCTTGATCGCTCCCTCCTGGGCGAATCCAATCGTTCCCAGCCCGACGGTGACGGCCAGGCTGGCAGCCACCCACACCGCCCTGAGCCAGGTGAGTTCTCCCCGAGTTCTCCGCATTGTCAGCGCCATTTGTGCCCCGCAACCGTAAGTGACCCACGAATCCCTACAACGTGATTTTACCCCATCTGACGCGGGAGGGTCTTCGCGTCCCCCATCCTGCGTGCCCGTGCTGGTATCCTCGCCGCGGGTAATCGCGGCACGGGGATCCTGATGGAACAAGCCGCGGATCTCGGGGTCCAATGCTGCTGATGCCTAACCGAGGGAACCGATGCGACCAAATTCTCTGTTGACCCGACCTGTCCTGTACGCCTTCACCCTGCTGGCCCTGTCCCTGGCCGCCCCCGACGTCCGGGGTGACGAACCTCCCGCCGGTGATCTGGCCGTCGGCGATGCCGAGTTCGGCAAGCACAACTACAAGCGCGCGCTGGGCGAGTACGAGGCCTGGCTGGCCGGGCAGGAAGACCGCTCGACCCGGCAGGCGGTGGACATCGCGCTGAAGACCATGCGTTGCCACTACGCCCTCTCCCAGTACGACGAGTCGCTGGCTGCGCTGAAGGGGATCCTGGCCGAGCCGGCGCTGGACCCGCTCCTGCGCGCCCACGTGGAGAACGCCCTCGGGGAGCTGTATTTCCAGCTCCCGGGCGAGGCCTATCGCCGCGATGACGGCGAGCTGCACTACAACCCGGGCAACTACGAGGGGGAGTACGTCTGGCGCTGGTACGAGAACAACCGGGACGCCTTCGTGCACCTGGAACGGGCCAAGCTGATCGTCGACGGAGCCTGGCGGGACTTCGTGGCCGGCACCTATACCACCGACGAGGATCTGCGTGAGCGGGTCATCGAGGCCAACTTCGCCCTGGCCGAGCGCTACCAGACCACCGACACGTGGGATTATGAACTCAGCGGCGCCGACGGCCACCCCGGCGACGATCTACCGGCAGGCGCCACCTTCGATCCCCGCTGGACCGTGTGGCACCGGGTGATGTTCCTCTATGACGAGATCGTGGCGACGGACGCCGGCCGCAAGGAGCTCCCCGAAAACGCCAGCCACCACTCGGCCCAGGCCCTGTACCGCCAGGCCCTGTTCCTGGAGTCCATGCCGGAGCCCAACGCCAGCACTCCCGAGCAGCAACGCCCGCAGGCGGAGCTCCCGGAGATCGAGTACACCGATGAGCAGCGGGATCCCCTGGCCGTCCTGGATCGCATCCTCGCCGAGTTCGGCGGCGGGACCCAGGAAGACCTTGTGGTCTACACCCACGCCCACGTCCGCATCACACGCGGGGAGTACGCCCTGGCCGAGGCGGAGCTCAAGGCGTTTTTGAGCCGTTTCCCCACCAGCGCGTGGGTGGGCGACGTCAAGAACGACCTCCAGGAGATGCGCTATCCCCAGCTGTCCGTCTCTTCGGTGAACGTCATCGCCCCGGGGGGCGGGACGACGATCCCCATCAGCTCGCGTAACATCGACGGCGCCGATTTCACGGCCCACAAGGTGGATCTGCTGGCCGTGCTCAGCAACGGCGCCCGGCTGCGCAACCCCAACGTCTCCTTCGACGATTTCCAGCGTAACTTCGGCAACATCGACGGCGTGCGTAAGCATTACCTGGAGCGGGCAGCGGCCTGGCACCAGGCCATCGACGACCAGGGGGACCACCAGTACGTCTACACCGACTCCGAGCTGCCGCTGACCGAGCCCGGCGCGTACATCGTCGAGGCCACGGCAGCCAAGCACGACGCCGCCTTCCTCGTCATCGTCAGTGACGTGACCGTGATCCTGCGCCAGGACGAGGACTCGGTGCTGGCCTTCGTCGCCGATGCCCTCACCGGCGAGCCGCTGCCGAGCTTCCCGCTGATCTTCAAGGAGACCTACTACGACTACAGCCGGCGCGGGCGCTACAAGGTGGAGCTGGTCAAGGATTACACCGACGAGGACGGGGTGGCGCGGTACCCATTGATGACCGGCGACGTCAGCTCCAACACGGTGGCCGTGCTGGCGGCGGAAGGGGACCACCTGGCGGTCACGCCCGCCCTGTGGGGTGGCGGCGCGTATTACGGCGATGCCTACGACCAGTACAAGGTCTTCTGCACCACGGATCGCCCGGTCTACCGGCCGGAACAAACGGTGCACTTCAAGCACATCGTGCGGGCCGTGCGCAGCGGCGAGACGGTCAACGTACCGGATACTGCCGTCAAGGTGACCATCAGCGACCCGCAAGGCGACACGGTCTACGACGAGCTGCTGACCACGTCCGAGTTCGGCACGGTGCACGGGGAGTTCACCCTGGGCGAGGAGCCGCCGCTGGGCGTCTACTACACCTACATCGAGGTGGCCCAGAACGATCTGGGGGCTTACCCCTCCGCGGGCGCCCAGTTCCGCGTGGAGGAGTACCGCAAGCCCGAGTTCGAGGTGAAGGTGGACGCAGCGGAGCTGGAGGCCCGCCCCGGGGCGGAGATCCCCGTGGACATCCGCGCCGTGTACTACTTTGGCGCGCCGGTGGCGGACGCCAAGGTCTCCTACACCGTCTACCGCACCCCGTACCACCACAGCTTCGCCCGTCCGGGGGCCTACGACTGGCTATTCGGCCCGGGCTACGGCGTCGTGCACGAGCGCCCCTACGACTATTACGGCGAGGAGTTGGTGGAGGAGGGGGAGCTGACCACCGACGCGGACGGGGTGGCCAAGCTGACCCTGTCCCCGCCGCAGAGCGAGGACTACGACTACAGCTACAGCATCCAGGTGGAGGTCACCGACCTGGCCCGGCGCACGATCCACGGCGCCGGCAACGTCACCGTCACCCGCCAGCCGTTCTTCGCCGACGTGTACGCGCCGCGGGGGTTCTACTCCCCCGGTGACACCGTCGAGCTGGAGGTGCAGGCCCAGACTCCCGGCGGGGCGCCGGTGCCGGCCGAGGGCACCCTGTCCACCTACTCGGTCACCTGGGACGAGGAGACCGACGAGGAGGTGCTGGCCCTGCTGCACGAAGAACTCTTCGTGCTCGACGAGCACGGCCAGCGGTTCACGGAGTTCACGCCGGACCAGGCGGGCAACTACCGGCTGGTGTTCAAGGCGCCGGCCGGTGAGGGCCTGGGGGACGTGGAGGCCAGCCGGGACCTGTGGGTCTACGACGAGACCTTCCCGGGCATGCGCCTGCGGTTCGCCAACTTGGAGCTGATCACCGACAAGCGCCATTACGAAAAGGGGGACACCCTGCGCCTGATGGTCCAGTCCCCGTTCGTCGATCCCACGGTGTTGCTCAGCTTCGACGGCGCTGCCGAGGTCATCGACCACCAGGTGCTCCGCATCGACGGCCGTTCGGAGGTGGTGGAGGTGGTGCTGGACGACGCCCACGTCCCCAACTTCTTCGTGCGGGCGGCGATGGCCCACGACTACCAGGTCTTCACCCGCGATCGGGAGATCTTCGTGCCCCCCACCGACCGCTTCATCCAGGTGGCCGTAGAGGGGGACGCCCCCGACTTCCGGCCGGGCCAGGAGAGCACCTTCACGGTCACGGCGAAGGACCACCTGGGCCAGCCGGTGCAGGGGGAGTTCAGCCTGGGGGTGGTGGACAAATCGGTGTACTACATCCAGGCCGAGACCGCCGGGGACATCCGCGCCTACTACTACGGGGACCGGCGCTTCAGCAGCTACAGCATCGACCACAGCCGCTCCTTCTATTCGTACCAGCTGAGCCGGGACCGCAACCGCCGGGAGGAGTACTCCATCACCGGCATCCCGTACTTCTGGGGGCTTAGCGGCATGGGGTATTACGGCTTCGGCTGGGGCGGGGGCGGCGGTGTGGCCCTGGATGGCCTGATGATGCGCGAGGAGGTGTCCGCCGAGGCCAAGGCCGCGCCGGCGAAGGCCAAGCGGGGCCGGAGCAGCGGGTCGGCCGGGGGCATCGTGGGCGGCGTCCTGGGCGGCACCGTGGACACGCGCACCGTGTCCTACGACTTCGAGGACGACATGATCGAGGGCGATCTGATGAAGCCTGCGGCCAGTACGCCCATGGATCCATCACCCGGGCCCCAGGTGGAGCTGCGCACCGAGTTCAAGGACACGGCCCACTGGGAGCCGGTGGTGGTCACCGATGCCCAGGGTCGCGCGACCGTCACCCTGACCTGGCCGGACACGCTGACCACCTGGGACGTGGTGGTACGAGGCATCGACAAGGACAGCCGCGTGGGGGGCGCCCGCATGGACGCCCTGACCACCAAGGAGCTGCTGGTCCGGCTGGAGGCTCCCCGCTTCATGGTGGAGCAGGACCGGCTGGTCATCTCGGCGGTGGTGAACAACCGCGGCGCCGAGGCCCGCCAGGCGTCGGTGACCCTGGCCGTGCCCGCCGAGCTGATCCGCGCGGACGGCGAGCTGGTGCAGACCGTCGAGGTGCCGGCAGGGGGCCAGACCCGGCTGGACTTCCCCGTCGAGGTGCTGCGCGCCGGCGACGCCGTCTTCACCGCCACGGCGGTGGCCGACGACGAGGGGGACGCGGTGCAGCTGAGCTACCCGGTGCTCACCTGGGGCGCTGAGAAGATGGTCACCGAGTCCACGGTGCTGCGGGATGGCGGCGCCGAGACGTTGGCCTACGACGTGCCGGCCCAGCGCCGCGCGGACACCACGGTGCTCACCGTGCAGCTCAACCCCTCGCTGGCGTCGGTGATGCTGGACGCCGTGCCCTACCTCATCGACTACCCCTACGGCTGCGTGGAGCAGACCATGAGCCGGTTCATGCCGGCGGCGCTGACGGCCAAGACCCTCGAAGACCTGGGGGTCGATTTTGCCGACATCCGCAAGCTCTCCAAGCAAGACGGCTTGCTGGGCGAGGAGACCGAGCACCTGGGCTACTACGACAAACACCCGGTGTTCTTCCCCGGCAAGCTGGACCGGGTGATCACCAAGAGCCTGAGCCGCCTGTACGCCTTCCAGCACATCGACGGCGGCTGGGGCTGGTGGAAGGCCGGGGACAGCGACGCCTACATGACCGCCTACGTGGTGATGGGCATGCAGACGGCGGTGGACGCGGGCCACGCGGTGGATCCGGTGTCGTTGAGCCGGGGCTACAACCACATCAAGCGCAAGTACCACAAGGACGGCAAGCAAGAGGACGTGGACCTGTGGATGGGGCACCGGCGGGTCTACATGGCCTACGTGCTCAGCCTGCGCGACGGCCTGATCAAGGCCGAGGAGATGGACGGGCTGTTTGCCACCCGCGACAACCTCAGCAACTACGGCAAATCCCTGCTGGCCCTGGCCCTGCACAACGTGGGCGACGCCGAACGGGCCGCCCTGGTGGTGGACAACCTGCGGGATCTGGCCCGCGTCGACGCGGACAACGGCACGGCCAGCTTCGACTACGACGACGCCTCGGGCTGGTGGTACTGGTACAACGACCGGGTCGAGACCAACGCCTGGGCCCTGCGCGCCTTCCTGGCCATCGCGCCGGATGACGAGCTCAACGACATGTTCATGAAGTGGCTGGTCAACAACCGCCGAGGCGGGCGCTGGAACAGCACCAAGGACACGGCCCAGGCGGTGATGGCGCTGGCCGACTACCTCAAGGTGCGGGACGAACTCAACCCGGACTACGGCCTCACCGTGCGCCTCAACGGCGAGGAGCTGCTGGAGACCCGCGTCACCCGCAAGAATATGTTCACCATGGAGACCCAGCTGACCGTCACCGGGGACGCCATCCGGTCCGGCGAGAATACCGTCGAGGTGCTCACCGCCGGCAAGGGGGCGCTGTACGCCACGGGCTACCTGACCTATTTCACGAAGGAGAAGAAGATCAAGGGGTCGGGCAACGAGATCTTCATCGACCGCGAGTACTTCAAGCTCACTCCCAAGGTGGGCCAGCGGGAGTCGGGGCGCGGCACCATCGACGTGCGGGACTACGACCGCCAGAAGCTGCGGGATGGCGCCACCGTGGACTCGGGGGAGCTGGTGCAGGTCAAGGTGACGGTCAAGGCGCTCAACAGGTACGAATACCTGATCTTCGAGGACTACAAACCGGCGGGCTTCGAGCCGGAGGCGCTCAAGAGCGGCTACCTGTACGACAACGGCACCTGGTTCAACATGGAGCTGCGGGACGAGAAGGTGGCGTTCTTCCTGGATCGCATCCGTCAGGGCAACCAGGTGCTGGACTACGTGCTGCGCGCCGAGACCCCCGGAACGTTCAGGGTACTGCCACATAACGGCTATGCGATGTATGCTCCCCGGGTTCGCGCCATCTCCGATTCCTACGAGCTGAAGGTGGTGGACGGCAACTGACCCGTAGAGGACCGCCGGCAACCCGATGAGCGAATCGATCTTCGTCCTGCTGAGGCGTCACTGGCTGGCCATCGTGCTGGGCCTGGTGGTGGGCATCGCTGCGCTGGAGCTGATGTTCCACTTCCTGCCCGACAGGCTGGGCACCCAGAGCATCCTGCCGTACGAGGGCGGGCTGTGGTTGGGGCTGATGGTGGGGTTCGCCGTTGCAGCCCGTCGCTCGCGGATCGCCCGCAGCGGGCTGGCGTGGGCCGGCATCGTCGGTGGGCTGTGCGTGGTGCTGCTGGTGGCGGTGGCGATCCCGCTGTCGCCGAATGTGATCTCCGGCAAGACCGCCGACGTGGGCAAGTGCATCTGCACCGGCATCGGCCTGTTCGTTTGGATCCTGGCCTACATCATCGAGCGCCGCGGGCAGATCCAGAAGCCGGTGTTCACGGCGGTGCTGCTGGGGCTGGCCCTGGCCGCGTTCAACTTCGAGAATGGACGCGATTTGCAGCGGGCGCTGGCCGGTGAGCGGGTCCAGACCTGGAACGTCTACCACTACTACATGGGCTCCAAGTACTTCCCCGAGCTCGGCTATCACTACCTCTACGCCGCCCACATCGCCGCCGACAACGAGTGGATCGCCTCCCGCCCCGACAAGAAGAAGGGCAAGCGCGACTACTCGATGATCACGCGTTCGCGTTCCATGAAGACCTACGATCTGATGGCCCGCGACGACCTGGCTGCCACCTTCGATCGCAGCGTCTTCACGGACGAGCGTTGGGACGAGTTCGGCAAAGACCTGCGGCTGATGCGCCCCCTCTACCCCAAGAAGAAGTGGCGCAAGGTGGTCCAGGATCTGGGCTACAACCCGGCGCCACCATGGACCATCGTGGGCCGGACAGTCACCGAGGTGGTGACCATCGAGGGGCGGGGCTGGTGGTTCCTCAAGAACAGCGATTTGCCGTTCTTCCTGGCGGCGGCCCTGGCCATGTGGTGGGCCTTCGGCCTGCGGCGGACGGCGGCGGCGATCCTGTTCGTGAGCGCCTTCCCGGTGAACAACGGCTTCTTTGCCGGCGCCTTCCTGCGCTACGAGTGGCTCAACCTGGCCATCATCTCCGTGGCGCTGTACCACAAGGGCTGGTTCCGCTCGTCCGGGGTGGCCCTGTCGTGGGCGGCGATGACGCGGGTCTTCCCAGGATTCCTGGTGTTCCCCATCCTGTTCAAGCTGGCCGTGTGCCTGGTGCGGCGCGGGCCGGCGGCCGAGCGCCAGCGGTACCTGCGCTTCACGGCGGCCTTCTGCGCTGCGTGCACGGTGCTGTTCATCGGCTCCCATTTTACCGGCCGCGGCACCCACACCTGGCTGGAGTGGAAGGAGGACCTGACCCTGCACAGCAAGATGCACCCGGTCACCTCCTCCAAGCGTGTTGGGGTGCCCCGCCTGGCGTTGCACAACCCCACCAAGCACCGGTTCTGGGCGCTGGAGCGGGGGAGCCGGCCTGCACAGCTGGAGAACTCCGCCAACCGCAAGCACATCATCCAGGCGGCGGGCTTCGTGCTGCTGCTGCTGGCCCTGTTCCGACGCCGGGATCTGGACGGCATGCTGATGATGCTCATGGGGGTGTTCCTGCTGGTCACCATCAGCCGGTACTACGCCTCGATCTGGATGATTCTGTTCTTCCTTGGGGCCCGCAAGCCGCGGGACGCCATCCCCTGGTCGGCGCTGTGGGCCGGGTCGATGTTGCTGCTGATCGTCACGACGTACTACGCGGCGGGCACCACCTCGGCCAACTACCTGCTGCTCAACTACAACGCGGCGCTGATGTTCGTGGTGTTGTGCCTGGGGTTCCTCATCGAGACCTGGCGTGAATATCGCCGTTCGCGGCGCGTACCAGGGGTAGGCGACGCGGAGGTTTCATGAGCGATCCCAAGGACGACAAGCAAGACGGGCTGGCCGACAAGCTGGAAGACAAGCTCGACGAGATGAAGATCAAGGCGGCCAAGGCCGCCGCCCGCCGCACCGTCGAGAAGGTGGCCCACGGCGTGCTCGACGACCTTGAGGAGTTCCTGCTGGGCAAGAAGGGCGCCGCCGAGGAGCTGGCGGACCAGCCCGCTGTCGATCCCCTCGATCGGATCCGTCAGGAGTACGGCGCCGGGGATGAGGACGAGGTGGCCGGGGAGGACAGCGGGGAACCGGCCGAATCGGCCCAGGCCCGCCAGGCCCGCGAACGGCGGGAGCGGGCCATCGCCCAGCTGGAGGAATTGAAGCGCTCGCGCGACACCACGGAGAGCGAGTCGTTGCCGCCCAAGAAGAAGCGCAGCCTCTGAGGACCGACATGGGCCACTACCGCAAGAACTGCATCACCTTCTTCTTCAACGAAGCGTGCAACATGCGCTGCATCTACTGCACGGTCCGCGCGCTCCCGGCCCGCAAAGATCCCCGCACCATCGACCCCGAGTTCTGCAAGCGCGGCATCGATGACTTCTTCAGGGAGACGGACTCTCGGGCGTTGCGGCTCTTCTCCAATGGGGAGCCGACCCTGGAGTTTGGCCTCATGAAGGAGGTCGTGGATTACGCGGCCGGCAAGGCCGGCCCGGAGCTGTTCGTCGAGCTCCAGACGAACGGCTATTTTGGCGAGGAGGTCGCCCACTGGATCGCCGAGCACGTGGACCTGCTGTGGATCTCCCTCGACGGCCCGGCCGATATCCAGAACAACCAGCGCCCGCTGGTCACCGAAGAACCCAGCTTCCAGGTCATCGACCGCAATATCCAGATCATCCGCAAATCGGCCAAGACCACCGTGGGCCTGCGCCCCACGATCTCCGAGGACAGCGTCGATCGGCAGACGGAGCTCATCGACTACGCCCACCGCAACGGCATCAAGACGCTCTACGCCTATCCGTGGCTCGCGCTGTTCGTCAAGAAGCCGGGGGTGCCCGACTTCATGTACTTCGCCGAGCAGTACCTGGAGGCCTACCGCTACGCCCGCGATCTGGGCATCTTCTACGGCACCATCTTCATGATCAACTTCGACGAAGAGGTCGAGAAGAACTGCCGCTCGATCCTACCCGCCCCCCACCTAACCCCGGATGGCTACGTGTCGTGCTGCGACATGGCCAACAGCAAGGAGGGCTTCTTCCCGGGCATGTTCCCCGAGGTGCTCTTCGGTGCGTGGGACAAGGAGTCCGGCCAGATCCAGTACGACCAGGAGCGTATCGACAAGCTCCGTTCCCGCACCGCCAGCAACCTGAAGGCCTGCCAGGACTGCCCGGCGCTCAAGCATTGCGCCGGCGGCTGCATCGGCGCGGCGATGATGAAGAGTGGGGATTTCTACGGGATCAACCCCGAGTTCTGCGAGGTCACGCTGTACCTGTTCGAGCGCATGCAGGAGATCGTGAACATCGGCTACAACAAGGACCTGCCGTTCCACCCCTCCTGCCCGGGGCCGGGTTCGTCCTGCTGCTGACGATCCGTTCGGATCCGGGGGCTCAACACTCGTCGCAATCGCCCGTCACCGTCACGATGAACGGATTCTCGTCCGGATCGTCGGACTCGATGGTGATCTGGGCCTGGATCTGGATCTCGGCGTTGCATGTGACATCGACCGTGGCGTACTGGGTCACGCCCGGCGGGATGGTCTGCGGTGTGGTGAAGGCGACCCCGATGTCGGGGGACAGCGTCGCCACGTTGGTTACCGTCAGATCAGCCGTGCCCACGTTGGAGATGTCGATCTGGGTGGCCATGGCCATGCCGACGCACAGGGTGCCGAGCTGGAGGTTGGCGGGGTTGACGTCGATGTCCGGCTCGGTGGGCTCGGAATCATCGTCGTCCGTCGAGTCGTCGTCGTCGCTCACGTCGTCGTCGTCGTCTGCCGAATCGTCGTCGTCGTCGGCCGAGTCATCGTCGTCGTCCGCCGAGTCGTCGTCATCGCCGGTGTCATCGTCATCGTCGTCGGCGGTGTCGTCGTCATCGCCGGTGTCGTCGTCATCGGCAGCGGTGTCGTCGTCGTCGTCGGTGTCCTCGCAGCCAAGCAGGCTGAGGGACGGCAAGAGCATCAAGCTGAAAACGATCATCCAAAAACGCATGGAGTGCCTCCTCGTGTCCGGTTTGGCGGCGGATGGTGCACGAACTGTGCCCGCCGGACGGGCAGCTTGGGGTATCTTGGATGCGGAGGGTTCATGGCACGACGATCTGCAAGCATGGCGTGGATTCTGGGCTTGCTGCTGGTGGGCGCGGGGTGTGTCGAGAGGAACCACACCCTGGCCCCCGACGACGACGACGACGTCACCGACGACGACGATGACACCGGTGACGACGACGACACCGCGCCGGACGACGATTCGGCGGGGGATGACGACACGACACCTGCCGAGGAGCCGCTGCTGGACAGCATCGATCCGGTCTTCGGCCCGCTGGCCGGTGGCATCGAGGTGCAGCTGTTCGGCTCCCACTTCACCACGGTGGAGGACACGCTGGTGCGGTTCGGCGCCACCGACGCCCAGGTCACCACGGTGGAGCCCCAGCGTATCGTGGCCATCGCCCCCGAGATCCCCATGCCCCAGACCCTCGCTGTCTCGGTCACAACCAGCGGCGGCACCGCCCTGCTGGACGACGCCTACACCGCCGGCGACGACTACACCGGGCTCACGGGTGTCATCACGCGGCACTGGCGGGTGATGGTGCTGGACAACAGCGTCAGCCCCAATCCCTACACCACCGGGACCTGGTCCGAGGCCAAGGTCATCGAGCCGGCGTCGTTCTCGTTGCAGGGGGAGTTCCCGGCCTCCGAGTCCTGCGTGCGGGATTTTGCCTCCTCCAATCCCGGCTCCCTGGTGCCCCGCGACGCGGGCCCGGAGGTGGTTTTTGCCACCAACAACAGCGAGGTCGTCATGCCGCGCAACGGCGACGGCTGGTACGAGGCCAGCGGTAGCAACGGGGACTGGGAGTCGCAGACGGAGCACGATGTGGAGATCCCCGGCGGCGCCGATTTTGTCGCCGACACCATCCAGGACGCGTTCGAGGCGCCGGCCGTGACGATGAACATCACGCCGGATCTGTCCGACTGGCAGAACAACACGTTGACCCTGTCGGGCAGCCTGGTCATCGAGATCACCGGCGGGGCGCCCGCCGAGCGCTTGCTGGTGTGGATCGAATTCTTCGACGGCGGCGGCGTCTATTCCGGAAACCTGGTATGCAACTTCGCCAGCGAGGCGAGCCCGTTGATCAGCCCGGCATTCCTCTCCGGATTGCCCACCGGCCATGCAACCGTGGCCGTGATGCGGCAGAATACGAGGGTCCACGCGCTGGCGGAGGGAAGCCAACTGGTCGCCGAGTCCCGCGTCCTCTATATGGGCGGGTTGACGGTCGTACCGTAGGCCTGGAAGGAACACGCGATGATGTACAAGCGCTACCTCGTCCTCCTGGTGGGGTGTTGCTGGCTGTCGGCCTGTTGTGGCAGCGAGACCGACGAGACCCCCGATGAGGGGCCGACCCCCGAGGGGACGACTCCGGCGGTCGGCGAACTGGAAGGCCCCTCCTGGGGGGTACCGGAGAGCCACCTGCCGGCCAACCCGGGGGACTACCTGTTCGCCGCCATCCCCAAGAGTGACAGCTGGGACATGGTGGTGTGGAAGGGGGGAACGATGGGGACCGCTTCGGGGAACGCGGCGACCTTCGTCGCGACCACGGGGGAGGAGGTGCCCAACGTGCCCGGTTCGCTGATGATGGCCATCGGTGAAGCCCCGGAGTTGGAGGCCGGCGACGTCGTCATCGGCGAGGTCCACGGCTCCTGCCAGCTGGCGCTGGTCGAGTCCGTCGAAGGCGAGAGGGTCTACGCGCGCACGGTGTGGGTGGGCAAACCCACCGACCTGGAGCTGCCCCTGGGCCAGGTCAAGCGCCAGGCCAAGGGTCTCAGCGCCCTGGGCATGGCGGCCTATCCCGATAGTGGCGAGATGCTGCTGGGCTGGGTGGCGGCGGTCGGCCCGAAGACGGTGTGGATGATCGCCGCTTCCGGCAAGGTGGTCGAGGTGCCGCGGGAGAAGGTAGTCTCTATCGTGGCCGGCACCAAGCACGTCAAGGGGGATCAGGTCTACGCGGCGACAGACGGCGCCATCTTTACCTCCGCCACCGTCGAAAAGGTCGTCGAAAACGGGCTGCAGTACGAGGTGGCCTATCGCAGCGACGACCCGACCCTGGCGGACAATCGTGTGGTGCCGTTCTGGGAGGTGACCACCCGCATCAAGGCCACCAAGATGCCGCTCAAGCCGTACACCCCCGAGTCCTACGAGCCAGATCCCGACGCGGACCCGGACAAACCCCAGCGGGGTGAGGCGGGCTACACCCGCGGCGGAACACAGCGCGGCGGCAAGGACAAGGCCCGCAAAGTGACCAAGCCCAAGCGGTAACCGGTCAGGCCACCCCTCCACCGATGAATCGCACCCCAACCATCTTTGCTCTGCTCGTGCTGCTGGCCCCAGGCGCGGCTTGGGGCCAGTGTTCGGAAGGCACCTATCTGGGGGCGTGCTACGGGCCCTACACACCCGAAGGGTGCTGCGAGGGCGTGCTGCGCTACTGGTGCGAGGGCAACGACCTGTGCCGCCTGTCGTGCAACAGCGATCCATCGTGCGGATGGAACAGCGGCGAGGGGCGGTACAACTGTGGCACGGCCGGCGCCACCGCGCCGGGCAACTCACCGCCGATGGACTGCAACGATCGGGACGGGGACGGCTACACCTATCCCACCGACTGTGACGACGACGACCCCTCCGTGCACCCCGGCGCGGTGGAGGATTGTAATGGCGTCGACGACGACTGCGACGGCCACGTGGACAACGGCTACGACGACGATCAGGACGGCTGGTCGTCGTGCATGGGGGACTGCGACAACGACAACAACAACATCTATCCCGGTGCCCCGGAGACCCCCTACGACGGCATCGACCAGGACTGCGACGGCGCCGACCTCGACGACGTGGACGGGGACGGGTACGCCGGCGGCGGTGGGGGTGCCCCGGACTGCAACGACAACGACCCGGACATCAACCCCGGGGTCGAAGAGCGCTGCACGGACAACATCGACAACGACTGCGACGGCTTCATCGATACGACGGATCCGGACTGCAGCGAAGGCGACGACGACGACGATGACTCGGCCGACGACGACGACGACACGGAAGAGGACGACGACACCTCCCCGGGGCTGGCCGTGGAGGAGCCCTTCGGCTTCGGCTGCACCTGCCGCACCCTCCCAGGCCGGGGCCCGGCCCTTGGCCTTGTGCTCTTGCTCCTCGTCCTGTGGCGCCGCCGAACCTGACCCACCCTGGAGACCCTCATGGATCTGATCGCCATATCCCGCGAATTGACCACCGAGCTGGCCCGGCTGGAGTTCGGCCCCCCCGTGACCCACGTCTACGATCCGTTGCAGTACGCCTGGGAGCCCCACCGGCGCTACCTGGAGCTCTACGGCGGTGGGACACGCGAGGTGGTGCTGCTGGGCATGAACCCGGGGCCCTTCGGCATGGCCCAGACCGGCGTGCCCTTCGGCGACATCGAGATGACCCGCGGCTGGCTGGGCATCGAGGAGCCGGTCTCACGGCCAGCCAACGAGCACCCCAAACGCCCGGTGCTGGGGTTCGAAACCGCCCGCAGCGAGGTGAGCGGGACCCGCCTGTGGGGCTGGGCGCGGGACACCTTCGGCACCCCCGCAGCGTTCTTCGAGCGGTTCTACATCGCCAACTACTGCCCCCTGTGTTTCATGGAGGAGTCGGGGCGCAACCACACCCCCAACAAGCTCCCGGCCGCCGAGCGGGAGCGCCTGTTCCAGATCTGTGACCGGGCGTTGCTGCAGACCGTGGAGACCCTGAAGGCGGACCTGGTCGTGGGCGTGGGGGCCTTTGCCGAGGGCCGGGCGAAGATTGCTCTCGCCGATCTGGACGTGACCGTCGGCCGGGTGCTACATCCCAGCCCGGCAAGCCCCAAGGCCAACCGCGGATGGGCCGCGGCAGCCGAGGCGGACCTGGCGGCGCTGGGCATCCGCCTCTGACCGGGCGGCCCGAGCCCGAGGAGATCAACCGACGATGATGGTCGTGGTGCTGGTGGCAGACAGCCTACGGGGGGATACGCCCGGGTTCACCGGCGGGCCGGCCAGGACGCCGACGATGGACGCCCTGGCGGCCGAGGGCACCGTCTTCCCCCGGGCGTTCGCCTCGGGGAGCTGGACCATCCCTTCCATGCTGTCGATGGTGACGGGGGTCTACCCGCACCGCCTGGGGGTGTGCCGCTGGCGTCACCCGTTCCCGGTGCGCCAGCCGACCCTGATGTCCGCTTTTGCCGCTGCCGGCTTCGACGTGCGTACGCTGGTTTGGAACCCTCGCTGGGCCTTCGCCAACGGCACGGAGCGGGGCCTGGCCGGGGACAGCCAGGTGCCGGCGGAGGTGGTGGACGCCCTGCGGGGCCCCCGCGGCCGGGATCGGCTGGTGCTGATCCATCACTGGTGGACCCACCTGCCCTACCTCAACCGCAAGCTACCGCTCAGCGGCTGGCTGCGTGCCTGCGGGGCCGCGCTGGAGGTCCTCAACAAGGATCCGCAGGCGATGGCGCCCAAGTTCCGTGCCCTGTACCTGGAGACCATCCGCTACTTCAGCGAGGAGCTGCTGGAGCGGTACCTGGACGCCGCCTCGGCCGGGGGGGAGGACGTGCTGCTGGTGCTCACCGGCGACCACGGCGAGAACTGGGGCGAGGCGCTGCCACCGGGCCGCCGCATCGAGCACGTCTACGACCTGCACGGGCGCTGGCTGCGGGACGAGACGGTCCACGTACCGCTGGTCTACTGGGGCAAGAGGCACGGCGGCTCCATCCCCGCGGGGCAACGCCTGGACGGCTTCGCCCGGGGGGTGGACCTGGCCCCCACCGTCGCCGAGCTGGCGGGGATCCCGTGGCCGGGGCCGCTGCCCTCACCGGGCCCCAAGGGGATCGAGCGGGGCATCGATCGGGACGGGGAGAACCTGGCCTTCGATGGCCGGTCGCTGGCCCGGGCCATCCGAGACTCCCAGGCCCTGGACGCGGCGCAGGCGATGACCGTGTCCAGCCACAACGCCCACGAACCCCACGTCTATCCGCCGGAAGCCAGGCACCTGTGGCGGGGCTTCGGCATGCGTACGCCCGCCGGCTGGCACACCTGGGACGGGGCCCACGAGGCGGCGGAGCAGGTGCCGGTGCCGGGCCGTGACGACCCATGCCGCGAGGAGCACGCCGAGGTGACCGAGGGGCTGGTGGAGGAGTGGCATCGATCCGTGGGCGCCGGCCCCCTGTTGCCCAAGGGGATGTTCCCGGCCACCAGCGATCAGGACGAGCCGGATGACGACGGGGATCGGCCGGGGTTGCGGGCCGAGCCGGAGCCGGCCGCCGGCGACGGCGATCGGGATCGGGTCCTGCGTCAGATGCGAATGCTGGGTTACCTGGACTGAACGGGCGTCGCAGCAGCTCCCGGTAGCTCCATCCGGGTCATCTCGTCCAGCGTGGCCGCCGCCTGATCCAGGATCTCGATGACGCTGTCCCGCTCCCCCGCCTTGTAGCGCGTGACGATGGTCTTGGGCTGCAGGCTGTCCCCGAACAGCTTCACCCGCCATTGCCAGCGTGCGAAGAGCCCGATGACCGCCACCCGCAGGACCTTCTCCTTGGCCGTCAGCCCGTTGTAGGTGCGCTTGACCAGCGCCTCCAGCTCCTTGGCGCGGGTGCGCTCCAGATCATTGACCGCGTTGATGGCGATGGCCGGCAGCATGGGCGCGTACCCCCGGGCTTGGGCCTCGAACTGCTCCATCCGGGTCTGGTGATTGGCGTCCCTGTTCTCCATCGCCGCCAGGTGCAGGTACCCCCGCAGGGAGGTCTCTGCGACCCGGTACATGGTGGACGAATTGTGCAGGTGGTCCTGCTCGAAGGCCTTGTCCAGCCAGCGGGCCGCCGAGTCGCCGGGGAAGGCCGGGTGGTCCCAGGTCAGCAGCTTCTGGCCGTGCCACTCCTCCAGCGGGATGTCGGTCTTGAGCCAGCCCTTCTTGCGGTGGCGCTCGTACAGGGCGGTGACCGGCATGGGGGTCAGCAGCATGAACTGCACCATGTCCGTCTCCAGCCCCACCAGGAAATCGATGTCCTCCTGCATGTTCTCGGGGGTGTGGTGCTCCATGCACAGGATGCCCGAGCCCAGCACCGAGATGCCCCGGTCCCGCAGCTCGCGGACCAGCTTCTTGCCGTCGATCCCCTCGTTCTTGACGTACTCGCTCTGCCGGCTCCTCGACTCGAAGCCGATCCAGCACATGGTCACACCCAGCCGGACCAGGTTGTCCAGGCCGAAGGCGGTGATGGCCTCGGCGGACGAGAAGATGTGGAAGCGGAAGAACCGCTCGTGGCGCTCCATCTGCTCGATGAGCTCCATCGCCCGCTCGCGGTCCTTGAGGAAGTTCTCGTCCATGATGAAGAACGAGTCGGTCCCCCGCCGGTCGGCGATGCTGCGGGCGGTCTCGAACAGCGCCTCGCCGGACCCGATGTACGGCGTGTAGCACTTGCCGAAGAAGTGGGAGGTGCAGCAGAAGTTGCAGCCGTTGACGCAGCCGACCCCCGGGACCAGCAGGGAGGCGGTGGGCCCCGGTACCGGCACACCCCAGATGTGTTGCAGCTCGGTGCTGGCCAGGGCCGGGTGCACGATGGGGGCGTCCGGATCCTGCCCCAGGTGCTCCCGCAGCCAGCGTACCCCTTCCCCCTTGACCACGTGGTCGCACTCGATGAGTTCTTCCACCCCCTCGATGGCGGCGCCGTGGCCCCCCAGCACGATCTCCGTGCCCGGGGAGTGCTTGCGTACCAGCCGGGCCATCTCCTTGGCCTTGACCATGTTGGGGGCGATGAAGGAGATGCCCACCATGTCGTAGTCGTTGCGCAGCTCCCGGATGAAGCGCTTTCGGCTGGGGAAATCCAGCACGGTGACGTCGGCGTCGATGTTCTCGGCCAGGAAGTACAGCCCGAAGGATCGATGATGGAACCGGAACGAAGAGGCGCCCTGACCCCTGGTCACCTGATTGTGGAAGAGTTCCATGATGTTTTCTTTGCGGCCGAACTCGTCGTCCACGCCAAAGGGGCCAAAAACACCGGCCAGGAGTACGCGAGGGGGGGGCTGAGGGGAGGGGATCGTCTGCATGTCTGCTCCAAAAATGAGTCAGACTCAGACTAATCCTCAGTTTTCATGAGAATGTCATGGGGGATCAGAACGGGATGATCCTTCGTTGCGGAGGCCGATTTCCCGCTGGATCCGTTGGTCCAGACGCTCCCGGGCGAGGGGCCCCACCGGGATGTCCAGCTCGGCGTGGGCGTGGTCGTTGATCCACGCCAGGTTGTAGTGGGAGACCGGGACATCCCACCCCGGCGGCTGCTCGTCGAAGAGGCGGACCCCGTCGCGGGTGTTGTCCACCTCCACCCACAAGGTGGCGTCCCCGGAACGCAACGCCAGCCGGCTGCGGGCGTGGCTCTTGCGCTTGATGCTCCGGGGCAAGAACACCTCCCCCTCGATGCCCAGCGGTTCGAGCATGTGGACGTAGGACATTTCGAACTCGTCGCAGTCCCCGAAGGTGTGGGCCTCCCGCCGGCGTCCGTTCCACACCAGCAGCCGGTAGGCGGCCTGCTCGCTGAACAGGTCGGCCAGGAACACCTCGGGCACGCGGGTGATGGTGTCCGCCGATCCGCCGCCATCGTGGAACGAGCGCTCCAGCTCGGCCAGCCGCACGTACCGCCCGCCTCGGCGCATCTCGATGGCGGAGCGGCGGCGCACCGGCCCGTGGTTCTGGATCACGTAGGTGTTGTGCAGCGTGTAGCGGCTGGTGGAGGAGGGGGCGACGAGCTCCCGCAGGAGCATGGCCATGGCCAGCTGCCGGCGGATCTGCGCCACGTCCTCGCGCGGTAGCCCGGCCAGGTGGTCCCGTTCGGCATCGTCGAGGAAGGTCTGCAGACGGCGGGAGTACTCGTAGTGATAGGTGTCCACCAGGTAGGCCACGAAGGCCTCGTGCCCCAGCTGCGGGGGGGCCATCATCGCCGTCCGCGCCCGCTGCCGCCGGGCCCGGCGGGCCTGCACGACCTGCTCCTCGGCTCGGAGGAGCAGCTCCTCGGGTGAAGGGGGTGGCTCGGGGGCCGGTGGCCGTAACGCCCAAATCAAAGCCACCAACCCACCGAGCACGATGATCCCAGGCGCCACGATGGCGAATCCACGTTCTGCTCTTCGACTCATGGTCCCATACCGTTGACGCTCCTGAGGGTTCAACGGAACAGGGGCCAGATCGCCTACGGGCGTGGGCGTCAAGAGATGGTCAATTTGTCCGGCGGCATTTTTTTTGAAGCCGTGGTGCCCCCTCGATGCACTCATAGGGGTAGGAGGTGGCTTCATGAGCCGGGGTGGATTCGTGTTCCGTCGGGGGGCAGCAACGTGGTTGATGGTGATGACGGCCGGGCTGATCGCGTGGGTGGGGTGCGTCGACCCCGCCCCCGACGAGGTGGTGGGGGATGACGACATCCACGAAGTCACCTCCGCCGTCACCGCCGGGGGCAAACACAGCTGCGCCATCCGGGCCAACGGCACCGGGATCTGCTGGGGCACGATCGGATACGGGAACCCGACGGACCCCGAGGGGACCTTCGTCCAGGTGAGCGCCGGGACCTACCACACCTGCTGGCTGGACGGCGACGGGCAGCTGGACTGTGTCGGCGACAACGATCGGGGCCAGACCGACGTGTTGGCCGGGAGCTACACCTTCGTCGATGCGGGCAACGAGCACACCTGCGCCGTGGATACGGCCGGCGCCATCCAGTGCTGGGGCAGCAACGCGCACGGCCAGCTGGACGCCCCTGAGGGGGCCTTCGTGGAGGTGGCCGCCGGCTGGGAGCACACCTGCGGGCTGCACGAGGACGGCGCCATCGAGTGCTGGGGCGGCAACACGCTGGGCCAGGCCGAACCCCCGGGCGGGGCCTTCGTCCAGATCAGCGCCGGCGCCAACGTCAGCTGCGGCATCGACACGGAGGCCCGGCTGGAGTGCTGGGGCACCTACCCGGGCCTGGAGATGGGGTTCTTCGAGCAGGTCAGCGTGGGCACGATCCACGTCTGCGCCCTCAAGGATGACGGCCGCGTCGTGTGCGGGGCGACGAACGCCTACGGCGAGAGCAGCCCGCCCGACAGCACCTTCATCCACATCGACACCGGCGACCACCACGGCTGTGGCCTGGACGAGGACGGCACTATCTTGTGCTGGGGATGCGGAAACCTGGAGTCGGACGACTATCCCAACTTCGGCCAGTGCGAACCGGTCTAAGAAAAGGGACGCTCTTAAGAACATAAGAAACTCCGGAGAAGCGACGGTGCAAAGAACTTATGTTCTTATGAGCGTCCCTTTTTCTGTTCTTACAACACCGTGGTGGAGAGGATGATCACTGGATCCACGGGGACATCGGAGTAGCCGCCGGAGGAGCCGGTGGGCACCGCCTCGATGGCGTCCACCACGTCCATGCCCTCGATGACTTCGCCGAAGACCGCATAGCCCGGTGGATAATCGCCGTCGATGTCCAGGAACTCGTTGTCCACGGTGTTGATGAAGAACTGGGACGTGGCGCTGTCCGGGTCATTGGTGCGGGCCATGGCGAGGGTGCCCCGCAGGTTGGACAGGCCGTTGTCCGACTCGTTGACGATGGGGTCGTGGGTGGATTTGTTGGTCATGTCCTCGGTGAGGCCGCCCCCCTGGACCATGAAGCCGGAGATGACCCGGTGGAAGGTGCAGGCGCCCTCGCCGTCGCTGCCGTCGTAGAACCCCTCGTTGACGTAGGTGAGGAAGTTCTCTGTGGTGATGGGGGCCAGCTCGTCTTCGAGCTCGATGACGAACGTACCCAAGGTGGTCTCCATCTCTACCTGGGGCGGGCCGGCGGGGGCCGTATCGTCGTCGTCGCCGGTGTCGTCGTCATCGGCGGCATCGTCGTCGTCGTCATCCGAGGTGCCGGTCTCGCATCCCATGATCAAGAACCCAGCCAACAAAAGCGCCCACAGTCGGATATGCATGGTGATTCTCCTTTGGGCGCATGATAGCTGCTGGACAACACCACGAGGTCAAATCGGTACAAAACCTGTGCCGGGGAGGCGTACAGTGCGGGTGCGAGGTGTGACGATGGTGCCGATGGCGAGATGGGCCGCCGGGGCGGCGGTACTTTGGATGGTGCATGGGTGCTGCGGGGCTGGCACCGTCAAACTGGAGACCGGGCCGATGACCTTGCCTGTGGCCCAGGCGGCCACCGGCATGCCGGCGTCGTGGTTCGTGACCGTGAAGCCGGGGGCCGAGACGCCCAGCGCGGCGCTGGAGGCGTGCCTGGACGGGGACACCAGCCAGCTGGAGCGGACGCTGGCCGTGGTGGATGTGGGGAGCGGGCGGATCGCCGTGGCCGGCCAGTCGGTGGCGACGTGGCGCGATGAAGAGCTGCAGCAGATGGTGGCCGAGGGACTCCTGCTCACGCCTCTGTTCGACGCTCTGCTGGAGCTGGCAGACGACGCGAGTCAGGTGGCGGCTATCGGCTGCCGGCCGTGGGAGCAGGGAAGCAGCGCGCCACCCGGAGACCGCCGGGATCGGCCGCCGTTGCTGCTGGCCGTGGACGCGGGGACCCCGGTGCAGCTGATGCAGATGGTGGTCTATACCGCGGGCCAGGCCCAGTTCGCCGAGCTGGCCTGGCTCGTCGCAGACTCCACCCCGGCTCCCCTCCCCGCAGCGGATGGCCCGCTCCCTGGTGATGGCCGGATCACGGTGAGCCTGTCCGAGACCAACCTGTCGTGGAGCTACAGCGCGGATGGGGAGGTCCATCTCACCGATCCGGAAACGCCGGGTTCGGCGGCGCTCGCTACCGGGTCCGTGGAGCAGTTTGCAGGGGCGCTGGACACGCTCGCCCCGGAGGGGACGCCGGAGGCGATGATCGTGCTCGATGGCGGAACGATGGGATCGCTGGTGAACGCCCAGGATCGGCTGGCGCAGCAGGGCATTCATTGCGCGACCCTCGCCGGCAGCCTGGAGCTGGCGAGTACCGCGCCGGCGTTCGACGGAGGTGGAGCGGTCCAGGCGCTGGATTCCGCGCAGACGCTCGCGGTCCTGCCGATCTTGCTGCCGGTCCTCTCCATCGCGCCGGACGGAAGGCTGGGGCACCAGACCTTGCTCACCGGGCATCGGTGCACGTCTGCAATCGTGCAGGTGAAGAAAAAAGTACTGCTCGAGGACGGGGCCCTCGAGCCCCTGGACATCGATATCGACCTAGAGCTACTGGAGCTGCTCAGCGGGGATTCCAAATAGTCGCCGTTCTGCCGTGAGATATGATTGAATCCCCTTCAGGGAGTCGCCATGGACCGCCTCTTGACCGGATTGTTGTTCGCCACGCTCACCCTGGGTTGTTCACTGGGAACGGAGGAAGAGCCTCTCCCCGGGGATGACGACGACGATTACACGGACGCCGTGCGCATCGTCGCTGCCGGGGATTTCCACGGGGATCTGGAACAGACCCGCCTGGCCCTACAGCTGGCTGGCGTCATCGACGACAACGACACCTGGTGCGGCGGCGAGACGATCCTGGTGCACACCGGTGACGAGCTGGACCGGGGGGACGGCGACCGGGAGATCTTCGACCTGCTGGAGGCACTCACCGTCGAGGCGACGGTGGATGGCGGGGAGGTCTACCCGATCACGGGCAACCACGAGGTGATGAACGTCCAGCTGGATTTCCGCTACATCACCGACGCCTCCTTCGCCTCGTTCGCGGACATCGAGTACGACCCGGAGGACGAAGACCTGCTGGAATTGGATGAGGAGCAGCGGGGGAGGGCGGCGGCGTTCAGGCCCGGTGGCCCATACGCCATGATGCTGGCCGAACGACCCGTGATCCTGGAACTGGAAGACACCCTGTTCGTGCACGGCGGAGTGCTGCCTGACCACGTGGCCGATGGCATCGACCACATCAACGAAGACGTGGCCGAGTGGATGCGGGGCGAGGACTGGCGGCCCAAGGCCTACACCAGCGACGAGGACAGCCCAGTGTGGAGCCGGCACTTCTCCGACGACCCGGACGAGGAAGACTGTGCGCTGGCCGAGGAGGTGCTGGACGAGCTGGGCCTGGCACGGATGGTCGTGGGCCACACGATCCAGGACGACGGCATCGATTCGGCCTGCGACGGGTTGGTGTGGCGCATCGACATCGGCATGTCCGAGTACTACGGCCACGCCGAGCCGCAGGTGCTGGTGATCCAGGGGGATCACATCGAGGTGCTGACCTACTGAGTTCTTGCCTACCGCTGGCGTCGCCGACCCAGCAGCCCCATCACCGCGAACAGAGCCAGCAGCGCCGCACCGGCAGGCATCGATCCCGTCGCGCTGCACGAACAATCCTCGCCCTGTACCAGCTGGGGTCCGTCGTCGTCAGGGGCGTCGTCGTCCCCCTGCCCGTCGTCGTCGTCGTCGTCGTCGACGCCGGTATCGTCATCGTCACCGGTGTCGTCGTCGTCGGCGTCGTCATCGTCGTCGCTGGCGTCGTCGTCGTCGTCCCCCGTATCGCA
>CAZDDH010000135.1:0-23541 GCA_964504165.1 uncultured Rickettsiales bacterium
ATGGCTCACCCCTACATCTTGTGGCAGGAGGCGCTAACCGTCTACCCCCCTTTCCAGAATATTGCAGGCCCGTGGTCGGGGGAGGGGAGACGATGCGCTCCTAGCGCCCGAAGATCCCGATACTGCAAACCGACATGATGGGGAAGCCGCCCAGGTTGTGGGTCAGGCCCAGCTGCGGGTCGTCCAACTGACGGTCGCCGGCCTTGTGCTGCATCTGCTTGTAGACCTCGTAGATCATGCGCAGCCCGGAGGCACCGATGGGGTGACCGAAGCACTTGAGGCCGCCGTCGGTCTGGCAGGGTACGGCCCCGTCCAGGTTGTAGAAGCCGTCGAGGATGTCCTTGCCGGCGCCGCCGACAGGGGAGATGCCCAGGTCTTCGTACGTCACCATCTCGGTGATGGAGAAGCAGTCGTGGACCTCCAGCATGCTGATTTGCTCGCGAGGGGCTTCCACGCCGGCCTCGGCATAGGCGCGCTGGGCGGCACGGCGGGTGGTCTCCACGTGGGTTCCGTCCCAGGTGTCCAGCAGCATCTCTTCGCCTGATGTGACGGCGATCTGTAGCGCCTTGACCCGCACGGCGTCAGGGCGGAGCGTGGCGGCGATTTCCGGGGTGGTGACGATGGCGCAGGCGGCGCCGTCGCTGACGCCGCAGCAGTCGAAGAGCCCCAGTGGGTCGGCGATGATGGGGGACTTCATGATCTTCTCGACCGGGATCTCCTTGCGCAGGTGAGCCTTGGGGTTGAGGGCGCCGTTGTGGTGGCTCTTGGCGGAGATGTGGGCCAGGATCCGCTTGCCCTCTTCGCGGGTCAGGCCGTACCGGTCGAAGTACTTGGTGGCCATCATCGCGAAGGCGCCGGGGGCCGTCATGTTGGGGAAGGTCAGCCGGTTGCTGGTGCCCAGGGACTGGCCGAAGTCGGGCAGGCCGCCGTAGCCCGTGTCCTTGAGCTTCTCCACGCCCATGGCCAGGGCGAAGTCGCAGGCGCCGGAGGCGACGGCGTAACAGGCGCCGCGGAAGGCCTCGGTGCCGCTGGCGCAGAAGTTCTCCACGCGGGAGACGGGGATGTAGTCCAGCTTGAGGGCCAGGGACAGCGGGATGGCGCTCTTGCCCAGGTTCACCTCGTCGAAGCAGTTGGACAGCCAGGCGGCGCCGATCTGGTCCCGATCGATGCCGGCGTCAGCCACCGCCTCGGTGAAGGCGTCGACGATGAGATCGCTGGCGCTCTTGTCCCACAGCTCGCCGAACTTGGTGCAGCCCATGCCGACGATAGCCACCTTGTCTCGGATGCCGTCAGCCATTGGCCTGCTCCTTCCCTACGCTGCTATCGTTTGCTGGAGTAGCTTTCCAGAAATAGCCGTGAAAACCGCGCTGTTGGTCATGATACTTGCGGCGTAACATCATCTTTATCGGTTGCCCCACGGAGAGCTGCTCCAGGGTGCAATCGGTAAAGTCGACGAACAGCCGGCCGCCCCCCTCGGCGTCCACGATGCCGTAGATCTGGGGCGGCTCGACGCTGAAGGAGAGGTGGTCGCCGGTGAAGGTGAAGATGGTGCCCGGCCGGTCGGAGAACCGGTAGGGCTCCATCTCATCCACCGCCCGGCAGTCCGGCTTGGCGCAGACGCGCTGCGGCGGATACTGGGGGGTACCGCAGGCGGTGCAGCGGCAGCCCACCAGCCCCAGCACCCGGCCCCGGTCACGCCACAACACGGACAGGGCGGTGGGGGCCTGCGTTTCGCCGCGGATCCCCATCTCCACGTCGGACAGCTCGCGGAAGACCGAGTACTTCTCGTAGGACGGCAGGGTCTCACGCCGCTCCATGGAGGCCTGCAGGCTGCCGGTCGAGGCGCCTGTGATGGCGTCGGTGACCACGAGCTCGAGCACGTCACAGCCATTGCCGAAGGAGGCCAGCAGCAGCCGGTCGCCGGGTTTGGCCTGCTCCAGGGCGGCCACCAGCATCAGCAGGGGGTGGGCGGCGCCCGTGTCGCCCACAGCGCCCATCAACGGGTCCTGCAGCTTCTCGGGGGCGATGCCCAGCTTGCGGGCGATGCCGCCGTGGTCCCGGGCGTAGCGGCAGGGGTAGATGACCTTGTCGTAGTCATCGAGGGCGCGGCCGGTCTTCTCGAGCAGCCCCTGGATGGCGCCGGGGAGCAGCTTGTAGAAGCCCTCCACCTTGACCCAGCGCTCCTCCCAACCGCGTTGCTGCAGGGCGCCGTCCTCCCGGTAGGCGTCCACGAAATCGTGGGCCACCGAGTGGCTGGCGGTGAACTCGGCGATGACGTCCCCGTCCCCCACCAGCAGGGCGGCGGCGCCGTCGCCGAAGAGGTGCTCCTCGCCGCTGCCGGCCTTGGCGATGCGGCACTCGCCGCTGCCTACGAGCACGGGGCCTTCAGCGCCCGCGCGGACCGTATCCAGGGCGGCCAGCAGAGCGGTGGTGCCGGCCCGGTGGCTGCCACCAAAATCGGCGGTGCGGACCTCGGCGGGCAGATCCAGAGCTGTGGCCACCAGCGGGGCGCCTTGACGCAGCTGGAAGGGCAGCGTGCTGGAGCCCAGGTAGAGGCCGCCCAGGGAGCTGCGCTCCCGCCCCCCGAGGCAGTCGATGCAGGCCGCGACGGCCATGGTGATGCTGTCCTCGTCGTGGCAAGCCACGGTCTTCTCGCCGCGGGACAGGCCGTAGGTGGCGGGGTTGAACCAGCCCATCGCCTTGAAGATGGTGCTCCGGTCCAGGCGGTACCTGGGTAGGAAGCCTCCGTAAGAGAGCAGACCGATCATGCTCGTTCCTCCTGTGACTCGATTCTGTACCGGCGTCGTGCCGGTGAATGGTGAATCAGATCCCAGAGGCCGATTCATTGCAAGTCGGAGCGCGAGAGTCTCGAGCGCACGCCACGGCTTCTTCCAGCCTCATGCGCGGGTGCGTTTCCCCGTATGCACCTGTTGCATCGCACCCTCCATCCTGGTAGGAGCAGAGGATCTTGAATCTGGAGACCAAATCATGTCGAGCGATGCCGTCCAGCTGTTCCTGTCCGTGATGGGGGAGATCAAACCCGCAGCCGATGGGGAGGCCCCGCCCGCCTTCGCCAGCGATGACCCGGATCGTCAGGCCCGCGCCGACTGGTTCCGCGCCGATTTGCTGGAGGTGCTCGGCTCGTCGGACCAGGTCGCCCTGTGGGACCCGGAGGAGGCGTCCATCGACGAGGTGTTCGCCACCTTCGTGCACATCGCCGAGGCCTACTTCCACGCCGTCGATGAGGGCACCCGGGCTTTCCTGCGCAAGGTGATGGAGAACACGGCGGCCCTGGCCGAGGATCCCCAGTACATCCGCGCCATGCTCCCCATCGTCGCGATGAACCCGGGCGAGCGCTGGGAGCTGCTGGGGCATGGGGCGCTGGTGAACGAGGTCTGCAAGGAGGCCAACGAGGTCCAGTGGCCCGTGCGCAAGAAGCAGATCGTGGCGACGGCGGAGCGGCTCAACGATCCGGAGATCGACAAGAAGCTGGGCGCGCCGTTCCACGTCAAACATCTCAAGGACATGGGCCTGGTCAAGGTCTCCAAGAAGGCCCGGCTCCAGGACCAGATGACCAACACGGCCCGGGACATGTGGCTGTTCGTCAAGCTCACCGACGAGGCGCCGCGGTTCATCGCGCTGCTGGGCTACAAGTAGGGGAGGGACGACCATGACAGATACATTCCGCGACCTGGTTGCCGCTGGAATTCCATCCGAACTACCGCCCATGCCTCCCGAGGAGCCCGGGATCAACCACGCGCCGGCGCGGCCCGACGTGCTCAGCGCCGCCGAGAAGGCCCAGGCGCTGGCCAACGCCCTGCGCTACTTCCCCGCGTCGATGCACGGGCAGCTGGCGTTGGAGTTCGCCCGGGAGCTGGCCACCGATGGCCGCATCTACATGCGGCGCTTCCGGCCGGCCTACGCCATGCATGCCCGGCCCATCGACGAATACCCGGCCCGCTGCAAACAGGCGGCGGCGATGATGGTGATGATCACCAACAACCTGGACCCCCAGGTGGCCCAGCATCCCCACGAGCTGATCACCTACGGCGGCAATGGCACCGTGTTCCAGAACTGGGCCCAGTACCTGCTGACCATGCAGTACCTGTCGCGCATGACCGAGGAACAGACGCTGGTGATGTACTCGGGGCACCCGCTGGGGTTGTTCCCGTCCCACCCGGACGCGCCGCGGGCGGTCATCGCCAACGGCATGGTCATCCCCAACTACAGCAGCGGTGACGACTACAACAAGATGTCGGCCCTGGGCGTGACCATGTACGGCCAGATGACCGCCGGCAGCTGGATGTACATCGGCCCCCAGGGCATCGTGCACGGCACCACCATCACCCTGCTCAACGCGGCGCGGCGTTATCTGGGCCAGGACAGCCTGGCCGGCAAGCTGTTCGTCACCTCCGGGCTGGGGGGCATGAGCGGTGCCCAGGGCAAGGCCTCCTCCATCACCGGCGCCGTCGGGGTGCTGGCCGAGGTCAACCCCAAGGCAGTCAAGCGGCGCTACGACCAGGGCTGGGTCACCGAGGTGGAGGAGGACCTGGACAAACTGCTGCTGCGCATCGAGCAGGCCAAGCGGGGCAAGGAGGCCGTCGCCCTGGCCTACCTGGGCAACATCGTCGATCTGTGGGAGCGGTTTGCCGCCGAAGGCGTCGAGGTGGAGCTGGGATCGGACCAGACCTCGCTGCATCTGCCTTTCACCGGCGGGTACTACCCCGCCGGGATGAGCTTCGAGCAGGCCAAGGCGCTGATGGCCAGCGATCCGGATCAGTTCAAGCAGGAGGTCCAGGCCTCCCTGCGGCGCCAGGTGACGGCCATCAACACCCTGACCGATCGCGGGATGAACTTCTGGGACTACGGCAACGCCTTCTTGCTGGAGGCGCACCGGGCCGGCGCCGCCGTGGAGCGCACCCCCGAGGGTCGCTTCAACTACCCGTCCTACGTCGAAGACATCATGGGCCCCATGTGCTTCGACTACGGCTTCGGGCCGTTCCGCTGGGTCTGCACCAGCTGCGACCCGGCGGATCTGGCCGCCACCGACGCCATCGCCGCGGACGTGCTGCGGGAGATGGCCGAGACGGCGGCTCCGGAGATCCGCCAGCAGCTGCAGGACAACCTGCTGTGGATCGAGCAGGCCGGCCCCAACAAGATGGTCGTGGGCTCCCAGGCCCGGATCCTGTACTCCAACGCCGACGGCCGCATCGCCATCGCCCGGGCCTTCAACCAGGCCATCCGCTCGGGGCGGGTCAGCCGCCCCGTGGTGCTCGGGCGCGACCACCACGACGTGTCCGGCACCGACTCACCCTTCCGTGAGACCGCCAACATCTACGACGGCAGCATGTTCTGCGCCGACATGGCGATCCAGAATGTCATCGGCGATGGCTTCCGCGGCGCGTCGTGGGTCAGCATCCACAACGGCGGCGGCGTGGGCTGGGGCGAGGTCACCAACGGCGGCTTCGGCATGGTGCTGGACGGCACCGACGACGCCGACCGGCGCCTGGGTGCCATGCTGCACTGGGACGTCAACAACGGCATCGCTCGCCGCGCATGGGCCGGCAATGACGGCGCCATCTGGTCGGCCCGGGAGGCGATGGCCGCCGAAGAGCGGCTACAGGTGACCATGCCCAGTGCGGCGGACGAGGCGCTGATCACCCAGGCGCTAGAAGCCGCCAGCGACGGCTAATAGCGCGCCTACGCGCCCCATCCCCGCTTTCCCCGTTTCCCCTACCTGGCCTGTCTACTCGGTCGATGTCCCTTTTTGCGTTCGTTTCCGTTTTTCTATGGTGGAGACTCGATGAGGGAGCCCATGCCGACACCGCGATCGCCGAGCCCACACGGGATCGAACCTCTCCTCCACGCCACCACGCGTGGAGACCGAGCGGCTCGGGAGACGCTGGCTCACTGGTGCCTGCAACGTGTCCGGCGTTCCGTCTTCTTGACCCTGGGCTCCGGTCCAGCAGCGGAAGATGTCGTACAGACGGCCATGGCGTCTGTGTTCAGCCACGTGGACGCCTTCCAGGGATCGGCTGGATTCTATGCTTGGGTCGACCGGATCGCCGTCAACGCCATCCGAGACCATTTCCGGCGGAGACGCTGGACGGTCTTTTTTCCCTATGACGATGGATCACCGGACGTGCCGCCGTCTCCGGACCGATCGCCCGAGAGTCAGGCCAGTCATCATCAGCTGATCCGTCGTCTCGCCCGCCACATGAAGGAGCTCCGGCCGTCGTTGAGGCTCCCGGTCGTCCTGTCCCTGGTCCACGGGTATACCGCGCCTGAGATTGCGGAGATGTTGGACATCAACAACGAAGCGGCCAAGAAGCGTATCTCCCGGGGCAAGGCTCAGCTCCTCAAACGGGTCCGCGAGGATTCATCTTGTGCCGAGGCACTGAGGGAGCGCACCCGATGAGTCGATACACCTGTGCGCACGTTCGTCGCTGGATCGTCGCGCCGTCCCAGGCCGACCTGACCGCTGACGAGCGTCAATCGCTCAAGAAGCATCTGGCGATGTGTGGCGATTGCCGAGAGGAGCAGGCGCTGCTTGGCCAGCTGCAGCAAGCGCTGCAGACGGATCCATTGCCGCCCATGGACCCGATGACTCAACGTAGGTTGCTCTCGGGCCACCCTCCGGCGCGGGAGAGCCACGGGCGTGCCAAGGCCCCCGTCCTGAGATGGGCCGGCGCGTTGGCCGTTGTTGCCCTGGTGGTGACCTTCGCCCATGCATGGATCGCCGGCTTGTGGGGAGTGCAGCGTGAGCACCCCGAGGCCCTCGTTGCCGTAGCCGAAGGGGACCGAACCGATGCGGTGACGGTGCCGTCTGGGGATGGGCCACTCACGGCCCGCGTTGATCCGGCCGGGGGCAATCCGTTCGGACCGGAGCCTGCTCAGCCGTCCGGTGCCGCGGCCGGTCCTGGAGGGGGCTCCTCGTCTCGCATCGCGGACACCCCCTACACGGCCACCCCTCCTGGAGCTCCCCCGAGCATTGTTCCCACGGATATGGAAACGATTCCCCTGGAGGAGGCCGATCGGCGGATGCTTCGACAGCTGGCCATCGAGCTGGACGCGACACCGAGCATCGAGGTCCTGACGCGCCTGGCCCATGCGCACCGTCGCGCACGGCAATACGACGATGCGGCACGGATCTACCTGGCGTTGATTGACGGCTACCCACGGAGCACTGCCGCCGGCAGCAGCCGCGTGGCCCTGGGGCAGATGAAACTGGACGCCATGGGGCTGCCCCAGGAGGCGTTGGGGGAATTCGACGCCTATCTAGCCACCTATCCCCAGGGGTCTCTGGCGGAGGAGGCAAGGGTTGGCCGTGTGCGAGCCCATAAATCCCTGGAGGACCCGGGGCAGGTTCTCATCGCCACGGACGAATACGTCCGCTTTCACACTGAGGGCGCCGCTTATCCAGAGGTTCTCCTCTATCGCGGGAGTGCTTTGCAAGATCTCGGCGATTGTGGCCGGGCAGCCGCTGTCTACCAGACGTTGATGGATGGCTGGCCAGGGACACCCTACGCGGATCGGGCCCGAGCCAGACTGGACCGGTGCGGGGAGGCCGCTGACCGAGCAGCGTCGGGTGACCACTCGGCGGGGATCCGGGAATGAACCCGATGGCCATCCGGAGATCGGCCCGCGTCCTCCTGCTGGTGTGCCTCACGATGTCGTACCCGGTGAGGGGCGCACACGCCGATCCAGGTCGCGTGGAGCAGGTACTGATCCTGGTTCCACAGGCGTCGAGCTCCGAGCAGATGAGTCGGTATGAGGTCCTTCGAGTGGCGATGGAGGCTCATCTGAGCTCCCATCTGCTCGTGGTCCGGTTCGTGCCACATGAGGGCGACGACCCGGAAATGTGCGCGCAGGAACTGGCCCGGGATGAAGAACCACTCACCGTGGCCTGGCTCGTCGAGGATGGCGACCGGCTCGGTATCCTGACGCCGGGCCTTTCCGCGGAGGCCCATGCGCGCGCCATTCCGGATGACGGAGAGGGATGGGCTGCCCGTTGCGAGATGATGGCGGCGATGGCGGCCTCGGAACTCGCTTCGTTGATGAGGTCGCGATCCTGGGCCGCACGCGGGGATACCGAAGCACCCCAATCCGACCGGTCCGAAGACGAGGCTCTAGCCCCATCTCGTGATGGCCTTGGCGACGATGCGGTCGCCTCCAGGCCTCCGACCCGCGTCCCCGTCCATGTCCTGATCTCGATGAACTACCTCCCCGTCAA
Source organism: uncultured Rickettsiales bacterium (assembly GCA_964504165.1). GTDB lineage: Bacteria > Myxococcota_A > UBA796 > UBA9615 > CAYRNR01 > CAZDDH01. The sequence continues at coordinate 8,234 of CAZDDH010000135.1, forward strand.
GCTGTCCGCAGATGGTCCGGCGCAACACGGTCTTGGATTGGGGGCCGCCATCCGGCTTGGTCCCCATCTGGAGTTGGGCGCTGGCCTGGACCTGATCCAGCACGTCCCCCTCGAACATCCCGACGGGCCGGCGTCGCTGGGCCGGTATCCCGTGCGCCTGGCGGGCGTTGGGCTGCTCCCCGTGGGGCCGCTGGATCTCGGCCTGGTGCTCGGGCTCACCCTCGAGGTTTCGAAGCTGGGCGTCCTACCCGTCGAACCGCGGGACCAGGATGCCGATAGAGTCCACACCAGTGTCGGTTTCTCGCCCGCGTTGCGGGTGCGTGTGGCACCCCTACCGCCGTTGGCGGTTTACGCAGATCTGGGTGGCGATTTCTTTTTCGGCAGCAATACGTATCGCTACGGTACCCAGATCCTCTTTGAACGCTCCCCGAGCGTCCTGCGCCTGATTGTCGGTGTGTCCGGGGTGATTTCCGTTCCACCACGAATCCAAAACAAGGAGGGAAGATGATGCGAGTTCATACCTGGATAGGTGCCACTTCGGCTTTTTTCTTGTCCGTGATGGGATGTACCGGGATCGATATCGACCTCATCCCAGCGGACGAAATCATTGATGATGACGACACCGGAGACGACGACACCGGGGATGATGATGCCGGAGACGATGATTCCACGGATGATGATTCCACGGATGATGACACCGGGGATGACGATGTTGGAGACGACGACACGACGGCCCTGGCCGACCCCGTCATTTTTGGATTCAGCTTCGCCATCGATACATCCGGAGGTGGGGCCGGCGGGAATGGGACCCTCGAGATGACCGTCCGAGCCTACGACGAGGATGTCGTGGAGATTTGTGCACAGAAGCAGGAGTTCGACCTGAACCATGCGTATGGTGTGAGCCAGGGAGACGATTTCTGGATGCCTCTGGATGAGGTGATCGACTGGAGTGGACCTGGAACGACGATCAGCGATCCCTGCTGGTGGGGGGTCGAAGACCTATGGGGAGAGGAATGGGACACGGCCACCGTGTGGTTCTTGAATCCCCTGGCTTTCGTCAGCTGTGAACAGGTCGCTGGCGACGGTTGGCTTGCCAGTTTGCTACTGGGTGAAGACGTGTTCGGATTCGAGAATGGTGTGCTGACATTCGGGGAGCTGTGCGACGTTGTGGGGCCACAGTTGCAGCAGACTCTCGGGACGGGGCCCATGGAGGGCATCTGGATGACACCCATGTCCTCCGGGGATCTCGACAATCTGGGTACATTCGAATACTACGAGCCGGTCAATCCGAACGACGTGGCAACCTGGGGGTTGTTCGGATACCTCATGAATGACATCGCGAACACTCCCGCCACGGGTCTGGACGGTCACTATTACACCATCTCCCCATGGTTGTTACATGCCAGCGTGCCCTATGACGGATACCTGTTGGCCAACTTTTGATCACGAAGCCTCGCTTACTTGCCAATGGCCGATGCCCGAGGCCCGGCCCACAAGTGAATCCGGACCAGCAGGGTGCGGCCGTCCGCCGGGATGTCGTACATCGGATAGGTCGCGTTGAGATTCCAGCTGGCCAGGTCCGGCACGAACGACGGGTGCTCGATGGTTGCCCCGAAGACGTTGTACACCGATACCGAGACGTCGAAATAGGGCGTCAGATCCGTGGTCCCCAGCGTCACGTTGGTCACGTTGTAGGGGAGGTCCGCGGGTTGGCTCGGATCCCCCAGCAGTCGCACGCCGACGACCCGCGACTCGACTCCCAGATGGATGCGGCGGTGCCAGACGGCCACGACGACGCCCCCCTTGACCACCCAGCCCGGCGCAAACGAGATCCGCTGTTCCTCTTCCTCGTCGCGGGCATTCGTCAGGGTGCCACTGAGGTAGCCGTGCACCGGCCGGGTGCGGACCCGCAGTTCTGCTTCGAAGCCGCCGCCCCACAGGCCGGGGCCGTTGGCGAACCCTCCGGTCTCCGTGTCGGCCTGGATGTGGCGTTCGAGCCGGTACAGGAACGTGTGGCCGCTCAGCGCCACATGGCGTGACAGCCCGGAGCGCAGCACGATCTCGCCCATCCGCAGAATCTCGGGATCCAGCTCCGGGTTCCCCTCAATGAAGAACCCGCCGTGGGTCTCCCAGATGTTCGGCGTGCGGAAGGCCTCGCCGTACAGCACGTAGATCCAGGTTCGGTTGGCCGGGCGGAATCCCACATTGCCGCGCAGGCTCGGGTGGGCTCCCACCTTCTCGACGAGATCGAGGTGGACACCCGCCTCCATGGTGAACCACGGCTTGGGCCGGATCCTGTGCTGGGCGTAGAGCGCTCCGTACCAGCGGTTGAGGTCCAGGTCGGCGGTCTCGTTCAGCGAGGATCCGCCGTCCTCCACCGAGCGGTACAGGAACGAGACCTCGTCGAGGAAACGCAGATCGACACCCGCGGTGGTGCGGTGGTGCTTGTTCCATGCGATCTCCGTCAACCACTCGGCCCCGTAGCTCGTGTCCGCGATCTCGTTGATCTCGTGTTCGTAGGGAGGCCCGGTCTCCCAGCTGGGATCGGCCAGGTAGGTGAACTGGCCGTCGAAGCGATAGTCGTCGAGATAGGCCCGCAGGGCCATCCGGACGGGGTCGGGCGTCGGGATGGCCAGCCGTGCCTCTAGATGACGGTTGGTGTCCTGGAAATAGGTCTCTGCGACGTCGATACGACCGCCGTACAAGCCCGTCGGGACGTATTTGCGGCGCTGGTGCCACAGGCCCTGGATGGTCAGCGGCCCCGCCTCGATGCGGGCGGTCATCTCGCCGCGCAGCAGACGGTTGGCTTCCGGGACCGAGGTCGGATCGGTGGGATACCCCGCCACGTCGTATTCGTCGAAATAGAGGGACTGGTATCCGGTGGTCTGCAGCGACCCCCGGACGACGACATCGAGGGAATCCGACGGTGAGGTACCCACCGCCAGCGCCACCCGGCCGTGCCGATGGCTACCTGCGCCCCCCGAGAGCATCACACCCTCGATATCGGCCCCACGGCGTGTGATCACGTTGATCACGGCGAACATCGCGTTGGTGCCGTAGAGCACGGAATTGGGCCCCCGTACGATCTCGATGCGCTCGACGTGGTCCAGGTCGATGGTCGGCAACTGCCCGTTGTAGTACCCGAAGAATTCCAAAATGGGATGGCCGTCGAGGAGCAGCAGGATCCGCGAGTTGGGATCGTTGGAAAGGTAGAACCCCCTCGACACGACAAAATCATAGATGCGATCACTGAAGGTGGAGAATCCGAGCTGTGCATCGAGGACATCGGCGAGGCTGCGCCAGCCGTAATGCCGGATATCTTCGGCGGTCACCACGGACACGGCAGCGGCCTCTTCCCACAGCGGTGTCCCGACCTTGGAGGCGGTCTCCACCTCGACGTTCATGAGCTCATCGAGGCTCAGGTCGGCCAGCGCCAGGGCGGCGTCGTCGTCGGATGCGTCCTCGTCGTCCCGTGCATGGGAGGACGGGGCGACCAGTACCGCCACCGCCAGCGCTCCCAGCACCCGTAACGTCACAACCGGGGTTGCCCACCTCATCACGACCCCCTATTCCTCACATTCCGCCCCGGTTTCCGCCATTCCCACCATTGCGTCTGGGTTTCTGGAGCACGCGGGCCACCGACTGCGCCAGCTTGTCGATTCCGAACGGCTTGGCCAGGAAATTGGTCGTATCGAACTCGCGCCCAGCGGCCAGCTGGGCCTCTTCCGAGTGGCCCGACACGAACAGCGCCGGGATCCCGGGGAACGTGACTCGCAGCTTTTCGACCAGATCGATGCCGTTCATCCCCGGCATGATGACATCGGTCAACACCAGCTCCGGCGCCGTGTCCAGCTTGCTGGAGGCGGCGAGGGCTTCGGTTGCATTCCCCGCCACGACCACCGTGTACCCGAGATGGATCAGCAACGTCTCGGTCACCTCTTGCAGCAACGGTTCGTCCTCCACCAGCAGGATGGTTCCCTGGCCGGTGGGGGGGGCGCCGGCCTCTTGCCGTGCCGGTAGCTCCGCGGCGGGGTCTTCGATGGCGGGGAAGTAACAATGAAAACTGGTACCGGCCTCCAGCGCCGATTCAAGATCGACGAATCCGTTGTTCTGTTTCATGGCCCCGTAGACCATCGACAGCCCCAGGCCCGTCCCCTTGCCCGCTGGTTTTGTGGTGTAGAACGGCTCGAAAATCTGTGACAGGTTTTCCGGCGCGATGCCCGTCCCCCGGTCGGCCACGGACAGGACGACATAGGTGCCGGGGATGGATCCGTTTACCCGGAGCAGGTCGGATTCCGCCACCTGCCGCACCTCGGTGCGTAGCGTCAGATGGCCCCCCTGAGGCATGGCGTCGCAGGCGTTCACCACGAGATTGATCACGATGTTCTCGACCTGTCCTGGGTCGACGAGCACGGCTGGGATCGGATCGTCGAGCTGGACATCGACGATGTAGTTTTCGCCGATCGTGCGCACGAGCATCTTGTTCATGTTGACCAGGAGCTCGTTGAGGCTGACCTTGCGGGGCTCGATCAGCTCCTTGCGGCTGAACGTCAGCAGTTGCCTCGTCAGGGTCGCTGCGCGTCGGGTGACTTCCGAGATCAACGTGATGCTGCCCCGCGAGGGGTCCTCGGGCCTCAGATCCTGCATCGTCAGATCGACGCTGCACATGATGGTCGACAGCAGGTTGTTGAAATCGTGGGCGACCCCCCCGGCCAGACGGCCGACAGCCTCGAGCCGCTGTGCCTGGCGCAGCTGTTCTTCGAGGGCCTTGCGCGTCTCCTCGCTCCGTCTGTGTTCGATGATCGACGACAGGAGATCCCCGATGGCCTCGAGGAATTCCCGATCGCGGTCCACGGGCTCGTGCCTACCCTCGATGAACAGGCACAGGACCCCGGGGATCTCGTCGCGACCCCGGAAACCCACGCAGTAGTACGAGGCCTGCTGCCCGTCATCGGTAGGATTCCCCGTACAGGCGTGGAATCGCGTCGCCAACCCCCTCCGCGGCGCCTCGTCTACCTTGTCTCCGCAGGGCCAACGGCCCTCCTGGATGGCCGGCAATCCGTCCGGACAGGGCGGGATCCGGCCGGTCTGTGCGCAGAGCGCGAGCTCACCGTCGGGTTCATCGGCGAGCCAGATGCACGCTCCCTGCGCTGCGTCGATTTGCCTGGAACCGAGCACGGTCTCGAGGGCCGTGTTCACCATCTGCTCGAAGCTGTTGTCCTTCAGCGGGATGCGCAACAACTCGATGAAGACCGACTGGGTGCGGGCGTAGTCCTCGATGACGTGCGTGGCCCGCTCGTTGTGTGCGATCTCGTCGCGGAGGGCGCCATTGGATTGCGCCAGCTCCAGCATCTTCTTTTCCAGCTTGCGTATGAGCGCTTCGTTGTACTCCCGCAGGTAGACATCTTCCTCCTTGGCCTGCTTCTCGCGGGGGGGCAACACCTGGTCCGAGTACTCCTTCATCACCTGGTCGATGGTGGCGAGGAACCGTGCGGGTTCGGCGGGCTTGACCAGGAATCGGGCGGCCCCCAGACCGAGCGCCAGATCCAGATCCTGGGCGTCGGTATACGTGGCCGAATAGAACACGAACGGGCGGTGGCGCAATACCGGATCGGACACCCACCGGCGGCACAGGGCAAAGCCATCCATGACGGGCATCAGGATGTCCGAGATGACCAGGTCCGGCGTCGTTTCTGCGGCCAGCTCCAGAGCCTCCTGACCGTGGCAGGCGATCATCACCTCGTGCCCGTTGGACCGCAGCAGCTCGGCGAGCATCTCGCGGTTTTCCTGAATGTCTTCCACGATCAGTACCTTGGACATGCCTCAGCCCTTCCCGTCGCTTGGGGTGTCGAGGGTGCGCTTGAGGGCCTCGATGGCCTCGAGTGCATTCGGGAATTCGGAACGGCGGATGGCCCGCGAAAGGTCGGCCACGCCATCGTCTTGTGGCGTGCCAGCACAGAGGTCTTCCAGCTTCTTGAGTGGCGCTGTGCAGGCCCAGGGACTGCGTTCATGCAGGTGCTCTTCGATTTCGTTCAGCAGGCTGCGCATCAGGTGATGGACGGTGCGGTCCGAGCCGGCAGCTGCCGTGCCACCTTCGAGTACGGAGAGCACCTCGTTGGTGTTGTGCAGCGCGGTGGCGAATCGCTGGAGCCGTTGCTCCACCGAGCGGTCGTGCCCGCTCACGATCGCACTCTCGAGGCTGGTTGCCGCAGCCTGGAGATCCTCGAGCCCCAGGTTCCCCGCCACACCCTTGGCTGCGTGGACGATCCCCCGGGCTTCCGCCGTCTTGTGGTGTGACAGTGCTTCGCGGATGCGCTGCGTATCGTCCGCGTGGTCCCGGCGTGCCTGGATCAGCAGCTTGCGATACAGCTCGAGATTGCCGCCGGTGCGCGCCAGCCCTTCGGTGGCGTCGATCCCCGGCAGATCGGGCAGTTCCGCTGGCCCGGCCGAGGCCGCGGCAGCTGTTCCCGGCTCCGGCGACGACTCGGTCGCGTTCGGCTCCGGGGCAACCGGGGAGCCGCCGCGTGCGTCGGGAGGGGGTGGGCTCGTCTCGTGTTCGGCGGTGATGTGGCGGATGAGGGTTTCGTAGAGCAGGGGCGGATCGATGGGTTTGGTGACGTGATCATTCATTCCGGCTTCGAGAGACCGGTCCCGATCACCGGCCATGGCGTGGGCCGTCATGGCCAGGATCGGCAGGTGAAGCAGATGCGAACCGACCCCGGAGGTGGCAATCTCACGGATCCGCCGGGTCGCTTCGAGGCCATCCATCCCTGGCATCTGGATGTCCATCAGCACCGCGTCGAATTCACCGGCTATCACCAGGTGAACGGCCTCGAACCCGTTCTGGGCCGTGGTGACGTCGATACCCACCTGCTCCAGTAGCTCGGTGGCGAGCTGCCGGTTGATGTCGTTGTCTTCGACCAGCAGAACACGGCGCTCGCCCAGCTGCTCGGAGTAGGTCTCCGGGGTCTCGAACGCGGGATTCACGCCCTCGCCGGCCGGCAGCCCCTGACGGCTGACGGCGCCAAACATGGCGTCGAAAAGAACGGACGGGCTCAGCGGTTTGACCACGAAGCCGTCCATCCCGATCTGCTCCGCTTCCTCGACGATCTCGGGGTTCGAATACGCGGTGACCATGATCACCAGCGGCATCTCGGCGAGTATTCCTTCGGATTTGATCACTCGCGACGCATCGAGGCCGCTCATGCCCGGCAGCATGCAGTCCATCAGCACCATCCCGACCCCGTGATCGGAAGCCGGGGCGTGCAGGATCTCCAGCGCCGCTTCGGCCGTGGCCGCCTGGACGACCTCGAGACCGAAGGACTCGAGGTACTGGGTCAGGACTTCGCGGACCGATTCGTTGTCATCGACGATCAGTACGCGCATGCCGCGTAGCTGCTCGTAACGCACCTCCAGCTTGCGGCGATCGCTGACGAGGTACGGCACGCTGAACGTCAGCGAGAAGGTGCTCCCTTTTCCGACCTCGCTGTCCGCGTGCAGTTCGCCCTCCATGAGGCTCGCGAGCCGGCGGCAGATCGCCAGACCCAGGCCGGTCCCACCGTAGCGGCGCGTCGTCGATGTGTCCGCCTGGGTGAATGAACCGAACAGCTCTTCGATGACGGAGGGATCCATGCCGATCCCCGTGTCCTGGACCCACAGGCGCAGGGTCACCGATTCATCGGTGCGTTCGACGATGGAGGCGCCGAGGACGATCTCACCCCGTTCGGTGAACTTGACGGCGTTGCTGACCAGGTTCACCAGGACCTGCCCGATGCGCAGCGGATCACCGACCAGCTTGGACGGGATGTCCGGTGCCGTGTTCAGCACGAGCTCCAGGCCCTTTTGCTCGACGGACAGCGACACGGTGTTCACCACGTCGGCCATGACGCCTTCGAGGTCGAATTCCACCTGTTCCAGCTGCAGCTTGCCGGCCTCGACCTTGGAGTAGTCGAGGATGTCGTCGATGAGCCGCAGCAGCGATCGCGCCGACGCATCGATCTTGCGCAGGTAGTCCTTCTGGACCGGGGTCAGTTCGGTACGAAGCCCCAGGTACGTCAGGCCCAAGATGGCGTTCATCGGAGTGCGGATCTCGTGGCTCATGTTCGCCAGGAAATCGCTCTTGGCCTGATTGGCGTCCTCGGCGGCAGCGCGGTGACCGATCGCCACGTCGAGCTTGCGCAACATCTCGTTGAAGGCGTGCGTCAACGCGCCGACCTCGTCGCGGCTCTCGATGCGCACGGTGGTCCTGAGGTCCGTGCTCGTGGCGATGGCGTAGGAGGCTTCGGTGAGGCGGCGGATGGGGAGGGTCAGATAGCGCCCCAGCGCAAGGGCGATGATCGTCGCCAGGACCAGCACCAGAGCGCCCATCCACAGCCCGCGGCGTCGCTGCTGTTGGCTGAGATCCTCGCGCCGTTGCAAGGAGAAGCCCAGCACCAGATCCCCCACGACATCACCGCCCACGCCGTGGATCGACGTCTCGGTCAGCTCCAGCATGGGTACGGGCTGTGGATCGACGTGGCGGGCCGCACGGATCGCTTCGAGTGCTTCCGCGGACTCGGTTCCCGGATGCTCGGCGAACAGTGCACCGGCGGCGTCGTAGACGGCCGCATAACGAATGTCGGGATTGACCGTGGTGGCCTCGAGCAAGGTGGCCGCCGCGTTGCGGTCGTCGAATACCAGCGCCGGCGCCATCTGATACCCCACGAGGGCGTTGAGGGTCTGCTCGTCGTGGGCCAGGTTGCGGTCCATCTCCCGCTCCATGCGGGACGTCGCCTCGACCACCAGCACGACGGTGGTCAGCACCACGACCGAGATCATGGCCAGCGCCAGCTTGACCATGATCGGTACGCGCACCACCACGCCCGTACCTGTGCGGTTCGTGGACGGGGGATTCATGGCTGACTCCCTTGTTCGGCACGGACGATTCGCGCGAGCTGCAACAGCTGGGCGCTACAACGGAGCTGCGCTCCTTCGAGTGACTCGAGGTTGGCTTCGAAGCGCACGTGGCTGCCGTCCTCGTAGAAGTTCAGGCCCACGCCCTTCGCGGCGTAGCCCGGGGTATCTGCGATGGTGAGGATCGCCTTGCCGCCGATGGACGCGAGGAGCTCCTCCAGGGAACGCGGGTCCCGCTCGCCCACGAACAGAACGTGGCACCGGTCGAGGTCGTCGATATCCGCGACCTCGATGATCCGGATCGGTTTCCCCTTGGCCTGGCGGCTCGAGCTGATCTTGCGTAGCGGCTCGAGTAATTCCTCGGCCCCGACGACGCCTACGCGGAATTCCTCGATGTCGTCGTCATCCGGCCAGGTGACGTATTTGATGAAGTTGAACGTGAACGCGGCCTTGATATCCGATTCGGTCGCCTGGATTTCGGCGGCGACCGCACCGCGTCCGAGCAACGAAGCCAACACGAACAGGGGCCAGAGGCGAGCGGCGAGAACCGGCTGAACGAGGCCCCGCCTGATGGCCGAACCGGGCGTGGGCAAAGTCGCGGAACGCGCGCGCATGCACAACCCCTACATCCGTCGCTGGCCCACGGGGACCCGACGACGATCCTCCCCACCTGCAACCCGAGGGCAATCCCGACGGCTCGAAGCCGTGCCGGGTTGCTCGATGGCTGGGTGTCCCTCCTCGTGTGCGATCTATTGTAGGGGATGTGTCGCTTCGCCGTCGCGGTTGTCGTTGGGATGCGTGTTCAGCTGGGCTCGTAGCGGTACCCAACGCCGTGGACCGTGCCGATGATGGTGGGGTGGGCTGGATCCGCCTCGATGCGCTTACGTAGCTGGGAGATGGCCTGGTCCAGCGCTCGGCTGGCCGGGAAGTAGTTTTCGCCCCAGCAGGCGTTGAAGATGTGGTCGCGGTCCATCACGACGCCGGGATGATCCCAAAACAGCTTGAGGATCTTGACCTCGCGGATGGATAGATCGAGCCGGGTGTCACCGCGGCGGGCCCTGAGCTGAGCGGGGTATACGGTGAGATCGCCCAGGGTGAACGACTCGTCCGGATCCGCGGCCTGGCCCTGGAGGCAACGGCGGCTGACGGCCCGGATGCGGGCCACCACCTCCCGGACGCCGAAGGGCTTCGTGATGAAATCGTCGGCCCCTAGCTCCAGCCCGATGACCTTGTCGATCTCCTCGGACTTGGCGCTGATGAAGATGATGGGGATCCGGCCGTCGCTGCGGCGGATCTCCCGGCAGACGTCGTACCCACTCTTGCCGGGCATCATCACGTCCAGGCAGATGAAATCCGGGGACTCGGTGCCGAACAGAGCCAGCGCCTCGTCGCCGTCCCGGGCGGGGATGGCCCGGTAGCCTTCCTCTTCGAGGATCTCAAGCAGCCCCTCACGGATGGCCGCGTCATCCTCGACAACCAGCACCTTCATCGTCGTTTCCCTTCGTCCAGGTGACGGAACTCCAGCGCGAAGCAGGCCCCGTCGTCACACGGGCGTAGCGTCAGATCACCCCCGTGCAGCCGGGCCAGATCCCGGGACAGGGCCAGCCCGATGCCGGCCCCCGAGACCCCCTCGCTGAGGGCGTCGTCCAGGCGCACGAACGGCTCGAAGACCCGGTCTGCCGAGGCGGCGGGGATGCCTGGGCCGTGGTCGCGGACGACGACGGTGGAGCGGTCGCCGTCCTGTTCCGTGGTGATCTCCAGCCGTTCTCCAGCGGCGGCGTACTTCTCGCCGTTGCCGATCAGGTTGGCCACGATCTGCACGACCACGTCGGCGTCGAAGCGGGCCATGGCCGGGGCGCCCCGATGGAACACGACCTCCAGCGACCGATCCTTCAAAGACAGCTCGAACTGGGTCAGTACCTCGTCGATGACGTCATCGAGGCAGTGCTCGGCTGGGTGCAATACCAGGGGCTCCCGCTGCTGCCGCGCGAAAGTCAGCACGTTGCCGATGAGCCGGCTCAGCCGTTGGCTCTCGGACACCACCACGTTCACGTGGCGCTGGGCCCGTTGGTCGTCCGGGTCGATGTCCCGCCCCAACAGCTCGGCATACATGCGGATGCTCGTGAGCGGCGTCTTGAGCTCGTGGGAGACCTGGTTGACGAAGCTGACCCGCTGCTGGCCCTCGCGGATTTCCCGGCTGCTCTCCCGGTAGAAGAAGACGGCCAGGCCCAGCAGGGCCAGTACCAGCGCCGCAAGCCCGGCGAGCAGTCCCAACGACGATCCCTCGCCGGTCACAGCGGCGAAGCTGGCCGCCGACATGTAGTACTCCAGCTGCCAGGCCCCCAGCGGGGCGCTGAGGGAACGCTCGGCCCGGGGGGGCTCCCCCGCGGTGGGCGTGTAGGGCCCCCACTGATACAGCGGATCGCCCCGGGCGTCGGCCAGTACGAACCGCTGGCCCTCCATCCCTGCGCCGTCCGGCGGGGTGTCCGGGAGCGCGGCGATGATGTCGGACAGGAGCCGGGAGCGATTGAGTTCGGCGCCGACGACCACGCCTTGATGATCCTGGCGCCAGTAGATCAGTCGCAGCCCGCTGTCCCAGAACCAGGTGTGCCAGCCCTGTAGATCACCGCTCGTTCCGATGCGGCTCGGGGGAACGGGCGTGGCCGTCTCCAGCGTCGCCCCGTCCTTCGCCGCGGCCAGCGGGGCTCGCCACAGGTGCCCGGTGCGGACCATGAACTCTTGCTGCTGCAACGTCAGCTGCCCCGTCGGATAGAGCAGCGTTCCCGCAGTGTCCTGGGCGAAGAACTGCAGCACGAACGGCGAGGTCCGATGGTACAGCGAGGGCAGGCCCTGATTGTCGAGCTGGGTCATCTCGCGTAGCTCGCGTTGCCGTTGATCGAGGATCAGGGCGATGATTCCGTCCGTGTCGTCGAGGCGCTCCATGAGCAGGGATTCCGCCCGGCTGTGGGCCATCTGGTGCTGGTCCTGCACCACCCGCACCCCCAGCCATGCCAGGCCGGCCAGCGGCACGGCGACGAGGAGCACGAGCAGGGTGATCAGGCGTCTGCGCAAGGGTTGTTCCCGGCCGCCGGCGCGGCCTCAGTAGTAGTTGTTCTCCAGGTACATGTAGGTCTTCTCCTCCATGTCCTTCTCGACCTTGTCGAGTCCGTATCTTCCCTTCTTCTGCTCATCGACGGTCCAGCCCAGGTTCTCCTGCTTCCAGAAATCCAACCGCTCCGAGTCGTACTCTTCAGCAGCGTCTTCGAGGTACTCGATATTCCGTCGCAGCAGCTCGTCCGCCTCGTCGAAGCGCCGGCTCCTCATCAGGGCCAGGGCCTCCCGCGTGTTCTCGGTGGAGATGTACTCGGTGACGGCCACCATGGCGTCGTTGTCCACCGCAGCTTCGACTTCCCAGTCGTGCCGGCTGCCCCGTACCTGCACGGTCTGGGCCACGTGCTCCACGGTGTCGCTGGTGAGGTTGCGGTAGGAGACGGTCACCTGGGAGACGGTGCGCTGGCTCCCCGCCGCGGTGGGGGGCAGCTCGACCTCGAGGACCAGGTAGTTCTCGAAATCCTCGTAGAGCTGGTGGAGGTCCACGGTGACGCGTGTGCCCACGATGGTCGCCGGGCGGCCCAGCACCCGCACCGGCTGCACCCCCTCGGCGCAGTCAATCTGCACCTGGACCTGCTGGGCCACGACCGAGCTCATCCGCCCCAGCTCCCGGGTGAAGATCTCAGCGAGCATGGCCGGCTCGTCGACGAAGTAGTGGTTGCCGATGCCACCCTGGGCCAGGCGGACCATGAGTTCTTCGTTGTAGCCCATGCCCAGCCCCACCGTGGAGACGGTGACGCCGTCGGCGGCCAGGCTGCGGCCCAGTTCCTCCAGCTCCGGTGGCGAGCTGGGCCCCACGTTGGCCTGCCCGTCGGACAGCAGGATCAGGCGGTTGACCTGGTTGGGATCGAAGAAGCGGTCCACGGCGGCGGCGCCCTTGGCCACGCCGGCGAACAGGGCCGTGTCCCCGCCGGGGGTGATGCGGCGGATGGCGTCGCAGATTTCTGTCTTGTTGCGGGCGCGGGTCGGGGAGACCCAGGTGGTGACCACGTCGTCGTAGGTGATGACCGATACGATGTCGTCGTCCCGCAGCTGTTCGACGCCGGCGATGGCCGCCTGCTTGGCCTCCTCCAGCTTGTCCCCGGACATGGATCCGGAGCGGTCGATGACGAAGCCCACGTTCACCGGCGGCCGCTGCCGCTCGTCCTCCAGCGAGAACCCGGTGAGTCCCACCTTGAGGTAGCCGGTGTGCGACTGGCCGGCCAGGACGACCGGCTGGCCCATCACCGCGTCGAGCTTGACCTGGCCGGTCTGCTCGATGGTGGCGCTGGCCGGCTCGACGGCCACGGGTAGGACGATGGGTTCGGCCTGCACGATGGCGTCATCCGGCTCCGGTGCCGGCAGCTCCTCCGCCCGGCCCTTGCCCGTGCCCAGCCGGAACACCAGGATGGCGATGACTCCGAAAGACAGCACGAGGATCACCTCGCGGTCGGCGTTCCAGAAGAAAAGGTAGATCCAGCGCAAGAACCCCATCGTTCATCTCCCCGAAAGAGGATTGTCGCATGCCGCCGCCCTCATGACGCCAGCTGTTGTGCTCCATTCCACGATGACGGGCCGCGAACATCGGTTGGTCAGACGATCGTAAGAAGGTTGTAAGACGGGGGGAGGGGAGGAAGAATAAATCGCAGAGGACGCTGAGGGGGGCGCGGAGGTCGCAGAGTAGGAGTTTTGTAGCTGATCGGAGCGGCTGTGGCCCTTCGCATCCTTCGACGTTTTTTTTTGGGGGGAAGCAGAAAGGACGACGGCTTCAAGTGGACTCTGCTGTGGTCTGTCACTTGGAGTAAAGATTCAAGCGGGGGAGGCCCACCCCTCCTTGGTTTCCTGCTCCTGATCCATCTTTCTCCATTCCCCTCCGCGTCCTCTGCGCGCGCTGGACGCGCGTCTCTGCGGCCTCGAGCCGTCCAGGATGGACGGCCCATTCTTTCTTTGGCTCGGGCCTTGCCTTCCTCGAACAAAGAGCGATGTTGAATCCCATGGATACCGGTTCCACCAAAACACCCGCCGTCGAGGTCGACGGCCTGGTCAAGCGCTACAAGGAGACCGTCGCCGTCGACGGCATCTCGTTCCGTATCGAGCCGGGCGAGCTGTTCGGCATGCTGGGGCCCAACGGCGCGGGCAAGACCACGACGCTGGGCATCCTCTCCACCCTGCGCAAGCCCACAGCGGGTGCCGCCCGCGTCTGGGGCCATGACGTGGTGCGGGAGCGGGGTGAGGTGCGGCGGCGTATCGGCATCGTGTTCCAGGAGTTCTCCCTGGACGACAAGCTCACCGGCCGCGAGAACCTGGATTTCCATGGGCGGCTGTACGGCATGCCCGGCGCCCTGCGCCGCGAGCGCATGGCCGAGGTGCTCAAGCTGGTGGACCTCACCGACCGGGCCAAGGACCAGGTGGAGAAGTACTCCGGTGGCATGAAGCGACGCCTGGAGATCGCCCGGGGGTTGATGCACGCGCCGCCCTTGCTGTTCCTCGACGAGCCCACCCTGGGCCTGGACGCCCAGACTCGGCGCCAGATCTGGGCCTACCTGGCCGAACTCAACCGCGCCGTCGGCGTGACGATGATCCTCACCACCCACTACATGGAGGAGGCCGACTCCCTGTGCGGCCGGGTGGCCATCGTCGATCACGGCAAGATCGTGGCCTGCGACACCGCCGTCGCCCTCAAGCAGTCCCTGGGCGGGGACGCCGTCAGCATGGTGCTCGGGGACGAGGACGGTGCGGCCCGCGTGGCTCTGCAAGCGTTGCCCTTCGTCAGCAAGGTGTCCGGCATCGGCGAGACCCTGGAGCTGACCATCGACCGGGCGGAGGAGCGGGTCCCCCAGCTGGTGGACACGGTGCGGGACGCCGGCGCCAGCCTGCGTTCGCTGCGCCTGCGCCAGCCCACCCTGGAGGACGTCTTCCTGCACTACACCGGCCGTCAGATGCGCGACGAAGAGGGGGACGCCGGAGCGGCGGCCATCTCCCGTGCCCAGAGGAGGCACTGATGCCTGCGCCCAGCCGGCCGCTGGCGACCGAACCCACCGTGGTGCGCACCCGCTTCGTCGGGCTGCAGGCCATCTACGTGATGTGGCTGCGGGAGATGCTGCGCACCATCCGTGCGCCGTCCCGCATCGTCGGTTCCCTGGCCATGCCCCTGCTGTTCCTCGGGTTCCTGGGGTCCGGGCTGCGGGGCACCGCCATGGGGATGACCCTGGAGGACGACTACCTGACCTACCTGGCGCCGGGCATGATGGGCATGACGTTGCTGATGGGGTCGGTGTTCTCCGGCCTGCACGTGCTGTGGGACCGGCAGTTCGGCTTCCTGCGCG
>CAZDDH010000136.1:0-22442 GCA_964504165.1 uncultured Rickettsiales bacterium
TCACGCAGGTCAGAAAGTCGCTCAGCCGATCCTCCGTATGACGGGAGTGTCCAGGATGGCCTCCAGATCCTTGATGCCAGGACCTTTGTCCTTGGCGACCACCCGGACGGACCGATTGCCGCCGTTGAGAAGAATCTCACCGCCGCTCGTGTAGCGTACGATATTCCGCGCCAGCTCCGAAACAACGGTCACGATTTTAAGCGTCTGCACAAGGGAAAGCCCAGCCTGCTCGCCGGCTTCCCGCGCCGCGTCGCGCGCGGTGACGATGTCGTCTTCCCTCACGATGCCCAGGCGCACCGTGTCGAACACCCGTTCCTCCCCGATGAGCTCGGCCAGGCGTTCCTTGAAGCGGAGGACTTCTTCGGCAGATAGGAAAAATGTGGATACGGAACAGAGGGCGTCCGCGACAGCCCGCCCCCCCTGTTGAGCCGTCAGTTCGTTGGGTTCGAGGCCGTGATCAGCGAGCACTTTCTGGATAGCCGGATACACGGCACCGTCTAACGTCGCTTCCGCAAACGTCTCTTCGCTCAACGCGATCAGGCGCCTGTAGATCCCGGTCACAAACTGGTTCGAATCTCCGCCCCCGGCCTGGACTGACTCGATCCTCACTTCAAAGTGTACTACATCGCCTGGAAATGCTCACGGACGGGCACTCGAACCAAACCTCAGCCAAACAGCTCGCCGGCCCTCCCGCGGATGCCCCGGGCCAGCTTGAGGGCGAGGGCCATGATGGTGACCTGGGCGTTGACCCCCAGGTGCGTGGGCACGATCCCGCCATCCACGACGAACAGGTTGGGATGCTCCCAGACACGCCCGCTGGGATCGACGATGGAGTCGGTGGCCGAGGTCCCCATACGCACGGTCCCCAGGGGGTGGAAGGAGGCGCTCTCGGCGTGCTTCCATTGCACCTGCTTGGCGTCCATCTGTTCCACGTCGTCCATGGAACGCAGGCGTTTGTAGGGGGGGATGCTGATCAGCACCTCCTCGACGCCAGCCTCGAAATAGATGCGCCCCAGCAGCTTGACCGCGTCGATGAAGGTCTCCTTTGCGCGGCCGCCGAGGGAATATTCGATGATGGGCTCGCGCCCCGGGACGTTGATGATGCGCCCCTCGTCGTAGTCGTGGATCATGCCTCCAAACGGCATGATGTGATGTCGCTTCTCCATGTACTCGCGGGAGGCCGCGCCGATGCCCGGGACCGTGGCCCCCATTACGCCGGGTACGGTGGGGATATCGATGAGGGTGATCCCCTTCTCCATCGGCCCTGGCAGATAGATACCCTGCCCCGCCCCCAGGCCGGCCTTGACCTCGTCCGGGAACACGCCGTAGGCACGGAAGCCGGGATGGATGGTCAAGCCACGGCCCAGCAGCCCCGAGCCCGTGCCCACACCGTTGCGGGCCATGAACTGGGGAGTGTGAACGGCCCCCATGGCCAGGATCACGAGCTTGCCACGCACGCGGAAGCGCCCCAGCTTCTTGCCCCCCGGCGCCAGGAATCTGCCCTCGACCCCGGTGACACGGTCGCCGCTGAAGGTCAGCCGCTGGGCCAACGCATCGCAGATCAGCTTGGTGCCCCCCTCCAGCGCCTCGGGTAAGTACACCCGATCGACGGAGTTCTTGGCCCCGACGGGGCACACGAAATTGCACCGGGACGCCCCGCGACAGCCGGTGATGTTCCGCTTGACCCGGCGCGCCTCCATCCCCATGGATTCGGCGGCCGAACGGTAGCGGCGGACCCCTTCGCTGAGGGCCGCCTCCGGGGTCAGTTCGATGCGGAGATCCGCCTCGACCTCATCGAAGAACGGTTCCATCGCTGCCGGAGAGAGCTGGTCGAGACCCAGGTCCTTGACCCACCCGTCGAGCACGGAGTCGGGGGTGCGGAAACAGACCCCGCCGGTGAGAACGGAGGATCCCCCGGCGCCCCAGCCCAGCAGGTTGGAGATCAGGGGTGTGTCCCCCAGGCCGGCGGCGACGGTGGCGCCCTGGGAGCGGAAGAGCTTCATCATCGCTTCGGTGATGGAGAACTGGCACTTCTGCTCGGGCGTGTACCAGGGGCCTTCCTCGAGGAGGATGACGGATCGGCCGTCGTCGATCATCTCCTTGGCGAGCACCGCTCCGGAGGCACCGGACCCGATGATCACGACGTCGGCGCTGTCTTCGAATCGCTTCTTTTCGGCCTTGCGGCCCTCGATGACCTGCATGGTTAGCCCTTGTCCTCGACGATTTCAGGCAACAACTCCGATTCGTCCACACCGATCTCGGCGAGCACCTTGGGGTGCTGCCAGTACTGGATGGAGGTCATGACCTTGATGCCCACACCCGCGAGACGGATCGGCCGCCAGGGATGGGAGCCCAGCTTCTCGAGGTATCGGTCCTGGTCCTCGACGCTCAGCTTGACGAACCGGCTGAAGCGCCCCATGACGATGAGCGGCAGCCAGTTGATCATCCGGATCAGCATGCCGATGCCAAAGCGATTCTCCGGTGGGCCATCCGCCATCGCCCGGCTCATGCGATCGGCGACGGCGATGTCGGCCGGGGTGGTCCGGTCCTCGCGCCCGGGGTCATACATCCGGTCGCAGTACACCTGTAGGATCCGACGAACTCCCGGGCTAAACGCGTGTTCCCTTGCCACCGAAGCCTCCACGGTAGGTCAAATGGTTGGACCAATTTAGCAAACCGAACGGTAGATGCAAGTCCCCCGCCACCTTTCCCTGACAACAACATTACATGCGTGTGCGCGAAACCGTGAAGCTTGGCCCCATCGCTCCCCCCAGCGGCACGACTCTGGTACCATGCGCTCCTACGGAAAATACTCGACAATCCACGTAGCCCTGGAGCGAACTGATGAACGAAGTTTATCGACGCAGTAACCAGTCTCTCCTCGAGTGGCTGGTGTTGCCGGCCCTGTTGGGACTGTTCCTGACGGCCTGTCCGCCTGCCGAAGATCCGGTCGAAGAGGAAACCCCTGCCGCCAAGGCCGAGCCCCCTGCGGTGCGCACCGATCTATCGGAGCTGGCGGCGAGCCGCTCCCTGGTGCCGTCACCCACGGAGATCCAGGAAGCCATGATGCAGGCCGGGGTCAGCATCCGCTTCGACAAGCTGATCAAGCGGCGCAACCTGAAGCTCACGGACGACGCCAAGGACCTGGTGGCATTACGCAGCGGTATCGTCCTGGCCGATCTGGTGCTCACGCTCAATCATTCGGAGAAGGATGTCCTGCTCAAGGATCTGGAATCCCTACGCACCGGGCTGGCCACCATCGGCGCCGGCGACGACGTGGAAAAGACCCTCGTCGCCATCGGCGAGCACGTGAAGGCAGACGCCGTCTCCCGCCAGGAGCTGTGGGTCCAGGTGGAGGAGATGCGCGAGGCCGCCTACGGCGAGCTGGAACACGAAGCCGGCTCCCGCATGGTGCCGCTGGTCCAGGCCGGCAGCTGGCTGGAAGCCACGGACCTGCTGTGCCAGGCGATCCAGAACTCCGAGCAGGCCGGCGCCGCCCCCAACCTGCTCCGCCAGCCCCAGGTGGTGAAGTACTTCCTCAACCGCATCAAGGCCGGCACCGGGGAAGAGGGTGAACTGTCACCCCTGCTGACCCTGGCCCGCGGCACCCTGGAACAGATTCACGACATCGCCACCAAAGAAGAGCTGACCGTCGAAGACGTGCGGCGCATCCAAGGGCTCACCAGCGACCTGCTGGGCAAGCTGTAGGAGGTACACCATGAAGCGCCTGATCGCACTCGCACTGGTCGCCCTACCCATCCTCTGCCTCGGAACGCCGGCTGCGGCCGACGACGAAGCCGAGGTGGGAACCTGCCTGCGCCTCATCGCCCAGGAGGGATCCCCCGAAGGCAAGCGTATGGTCTCGGCAGACTCCTTCAGCCTGATGCTGATGAAGGAAGCCGTGTACAGCTTCACCCTGTTCGCCGGACTCAGCTACGAAATCAACACCTGCGCCGCCGCCAACGTCACCGACCTGGACGCCTACATTTACGACCAGGACGGCAAACTGGTGGAGGCCAAGACCGAGAAGGACCGTCAGCCGTCGTTCAGCATCAAGCCGGAGCGGACCGGTACCTACTACCTGGTCCTCAAGCTGATGGAGACCAACAACCAGCAGCCCGGCGCCGTGGGTTACGTACAGCTGTACGAATAGGCCCCACCTCCCCCCCCCGCCCATGGGTCACGTACCGATCATCGAGGCGATTCTTCGCCGGGCTTCCAGGCAGGATCTGACGGTCGAGCCAGAGGCCGCGGAGTTCGCGGTACGGTTCTGCGGGCTGATGCTCAACATCGCCCTCGCCGACCGGGTGATGCTGGAGTCCGAGCGCTCCGCCATCGTCGATTCCCTGGACACCTGGACCGGCCTGCCCGCCGAGGCCGTCGAGCTAATCATCGATGTCTGCGTCGAGGTCCTCGAAGGGGAAATCTCGCCAGCGGAGTCGGCGGCCCAGGCTCGTGAATTCGCCGAGCTACACGACCTGGGTTCGGCCTTGCTGGTGCTGGACTGCCTGTTTGGCGTGGCCACAGCCGAGGGGCGGATCAGCGACGCCGAGCTGGTGCACCTCGAGGACATCGCCAAGGCGCTGCAGGTGGATCCGGCCCTCTTCGAGCGCTTCCGGCAGCGCTGGACCCCCAACCGCTCTCGCGGCGACATGGTGTTCCCCCTGGACGGGCACCAGCTGCGCATCGGCCGGGACGAGTCCTGCGAGATCCACCTGGAAGACCCGGAGGTCACCGCCCACCACGCCACCCTGACCAGGGAGGTGGACGGATGGTGGTTCGAGACCACGTCACCGGATGTCTCGGCCTATCTGGAGAGCCGGGCCATCACCCGGGAGAAGGTGGGCGCGGGGGACCGCGTCCGCATCGGCCGCTACTGGCTGCGCATCGTCGAAGACCTGGAGGAGCTGCACGTCTTCGCCGCCAACCAGGCGTCCGCGCTGACCGTGCGCGATCTGGGCGTCTCGGTCCCCACCGGAGCAGGCCAGAAGGTCATCCTCGACGGCGTCTCGTTCACTGTTTTCGCTGGCGAACTGGTGGGGCTCATCGGGCCCAGCGGATGTGGCAAGACCACGCTGCTGAACGCCATCTCCGGCGTACGGCGTCCCCGGGGTGACGTGCTCCTCGACGGCTCCCAGTTCCACTCCATGCTGCAGGCGTCGAGCAACCTCGTCGGTGAAGTACCGCAGGAGGACATCGTGCACTCGTCGCTGACGGTGCAGGAATCCCTGTGGTACTCGGCCCGGCTACGGCTGGCCGCCGACCTCCGGGAGAGCGAGGTCAAGACCGAGGTCGAGCGGGTACTGGACGAGCTGGACATCCAGGCCATCCGCGACAGCCGCATCGGCGACGCCACCCTGCGGGGCATCTCCGGCGGCCAGCGCAAACGGGTCAACCTGGGCCAGGAGTTGCTCAGCCGGGCCACCCACATCCTGTTCCTGGACGAGCCCACCAGCGGCCTGGATCCGCACGGCTCCCGCGAGATCGTCAAGCTGGTCCGGCGCCTGGCTGACGGGGGCCGGATCATCTTCCTGGTGACCCACGATCTGAGCCCTCAGGTGGTGGAGATGCTGGACCAGGTGATCGTCCTGACCAAGGGAGGCCGGTTGGCCTTCTTCGGGCCACCGACGGAAGCCTGCGAGCACTTCGGCGTGGAGCGGCTGGACGAAATCTTCGCCGCCTTCCAGGACAACGATCCGGACGAGGTGGCCGCCCAATACCGCGATTCGACCGCCTACCGTCGGTATGTGCAGACCCGGGAGAAGGTGCTGGGCATCGGGCCCGCCACCAAGCCGGCGCCCAATCTCACCGCGGGCAAGCGCTCGCTGGGGATGAGCCACCTGCGCCAGCTGCCGTTCCTCATCCGGCGGTATGCCACCGTCAAGTTCCGTGACCGCGGCAGCCTGGCAATCCTGCTGCTGCAGGCACCGATCCTGGCGCTGATCATGGCCATCGTGTTCCCCCAGGTGGACCCCTCCGCCCTGTTCATCGTCTCCCTGGCCACGCTGTGGTTCGGCTGCTCGGCCGGCGTGCGCGAGGTCATCGCCGAGCTGCCCATCTTGCGTCGGGAACGGCGGGCTGGGCTGGGCCTGCTGCCGTATCTGGAGTCCAAGTTCCTCGTCCTGCTCGGGATCTGTGCCGTGCAGTGCGTGCTGCTAGTGGGGCTTCTGTTCCCGCTGATGTCCATGGCCGACTACGGCTTCAGCCTGCCCAAGATGTATCTGGTGGCGCTACTCACCGGCACGTCGGGCATCTCCCTTGGGCTGCTGGTGTCCTGTAGCTATCGCTCCAGCGAGGCCGCTGTGGGTACGCTGCCCCTGATCCTGATCCCTCAGATCGTGTTTGGCGGGCTGATCGTCTACGTCCGGGAGATGCCCGCCCTGGCCCGTTCCCTGTCCTATCTGACCGTGACCCGCTGGAGCCTCAATGCCCTGATGCGGACGGGCGAGGAGCTGGTCAAGCCAGGGGGCGCCGTCTTCGAACGCGTCAAGCTACCCATGTCCGGGATCCTCTATCTGCTTGGTTTCCGGCAGAGCACGGATCTGCAGGACATGGGGCTGTCGCTGTGGTCCCTGTGCGGCATCCTGGCAGGGATCACGGTGGTGTTGTTGATTGCGGCGATGGCGGCGCTGTCGTGGAAGGAAAAGCGCGCAGGCGCCTGAAGGCTCGTCCCGATCTAGATTCCCTCATCCAGCACGAAGTCGAAGGCGCCGGAGATCCCGGCGCAACCCGCCACATACAGGTCTCCCGTGTCGATGTCCTGCTCGGACCAGATCAGGGTCGCCTCGTAGGTGCACTGGAACGGGCTGCCCGAGGCCGGTGTCTGGGTGCAGTCGATGGTGCCTTCCGAGTCCGGGAAGGCGGGGTTGATGGCGAAGATGTGCGGAGCGCTGGCGCCCTCGGGGTAGTTGGGCACCACGGTCAACACGACGCGGGGGCCGAGCTCGTGGTTGGACTGCAGCTCCTGCCCTCCGGCGGAGACCACCGTGTAGGGCGAGGCGCTCATCTGGAACAGGAACCAATCCTCCCCGTCGACCGGCACGCCGGGTGGGTTCCCGTTGTCGTGGTCGATGAACAGGCCGCTGGAGGTCGCGCTGATCTCGTGGCGGTAGGACTCGTTGTCGACGATCAGGTCGGTCTCGTCGTCCAGCACCACATGGAAGCCGTTGGCGCCGGCATACCCCGGTGGGTAGATCCCCTCGCAGCTGGGATCGCTGAATCCCGTGTCGTCGTCGCCGGTGTCGTCGTCGCCCGTGTCATCGTCGTCGCCGTTGTCATCGTCGTCGCCGTTGCCGGTCGTCTCGCAGCCGAGCGTGAACAGCGCCAGGACACCCAACATCGCAATCAGAGTTCGCCAGGACATGGTTACTCGCCTCCCGTTGATGGATGGAAAGCATCCTAACACCAGTCCCCAATGGCCGCAGAATTCGCTAGTGACTCTATTCTGAGCGACTACATGTCGAATTCAGTTGACAGCGGGCTCTGCCGGGCAAATAGTGCGGCCGCTGAATGGAGCTACGATGACCCGCATGCACCCCGTTTTGCCCCTCCTGATCGCCGTCACCCTGATGACGGTCTGCGCCTGTGACACGACCTGGCAGAATGCCGCCCCCCGCAGCGGCGAGGGTGAGCTGCCCGGCCCCCACACCGGCGCCTATGATCCCCTACCGGCCGGTACGGACCTCAACGTCAATTTCGAGGCGCTGTTCTGCCCCGACGACCCGGTCATCACCCTGGAGCTGGCCCTCATCGACCAGGTCCGTGACGCGCTGGCCATGGACGGGGGCAGCTACGACGAGGGCAGCAACCCGTTCCGCATCCGCTACGCCGTGTACAACCTGCGCAACGCCGACGTGGTGCAACACCTCATCGACGCCCACGCGGAGGGTGTGGACGTGCAGGTGCTGATGGAAGCGGACCAGCTGGATCCGGAACGGGACTGGAACTGGGCCGACGAGGCCCTGATCGCCGCCGGCTTCGAGTACGCCCCCGACCACGACGCGATGACCGACGCCCAGCGGGTGACGGCCGACCTGGTGGGCATCGACGACAGCGGCCTGATGCACCTCAAGGCGCGCCTGTTCGAGACGCCCGACGGCGCTCGCGCCCTCAGCGGCTCCATGAATCCCGGCGACAACGCCGTGTTCAACGACGAGACCCTGCACCTGATCAACGACCCGCGCATCGTCGCCCGTTACCGGGGCGCCTATGACGCGGTCCTGGAGGACCGGGATTTCGACAACCACTGGGACGAGGGCGAGGCGGTCAACGTGCTGTTCACCCCGGTGGCCAGCGGCCCCCGCCCGAGCGTACGCCTCCTGGAATGGCTGGAGGAAGAGGACGAGCAGATCCTGCTGATGGTGTACTCGCTGCGGGACCTGACGGCTCCCGGCATCGCCGGTTCGCTGCTGGACATCCTGCAGGAGCGCATCGACTCCGGCGTGCCGGTGTACGTCATCACCGACCGCAAGCAGTCCGATGACTACTACGACACCACCGAGGACGAGCTGCGGGCCATCGGCGCCCACGTCTGGGAGGTGCGCAACGAGTCCACCGAGTACACGGCCATGCACCACAAGGTCGCCGTGCTGGGGCGCACCGACATCCGCGTGGTCACCGATGCGGCCAACTGGAGCCGTTCAGCCCTGGGCAGCTCTTCCCAGGGCGCGACCAACATCGAGAGCATGCTGTTCATCGATTCGGGTGCGCTGGATGGCGACCGCACGGGTCAACGTTACCTGGCTCAGTGGCTGCGCGTGTTGGACCGCTACGACGGCTGGGGCGCCGACGACGGCGAGCCCACCTTCACCGACGTGTTCGGGGCTCTCTCGGCCCAGGCCGGTTGGCCAGCACTGCCGGTCTACTTCGTGGTCGACGACGCCTACACGGACTGGGGTGAGATGGTCTACGTGAGGGGTGACCTCGCCGAGCTGGGCGCCTGGGGCGAGGAGCACATGGGTGTCCCCCTGGTCACCGACGCAGGCAGCTACCCCACCTGGCACTGCCCGGTCGCCACCGAACTACCGCTGGGAACACCTCTGCAATGGAAGGCCGTGGCGGGCTACGACGGGAGCTCGGTGCGCTGGGAGGGCGGCGGGAACCACCACGGCACGGTCCAACTCCCCGCGCTCGTCGCCGACTCCCCCCAGGTCCTCCGCCAGGCCTGGCGCTGACCCAGGCGCCGGGGAGTATACTGGGCAGCACGCATGCGAAACCGTCGGTTCCTGATTGGACTCTCCCTCGTCGTGGTGTTGCCCATCGCCGGTGCCCTGCTGCCGGTGGGGTGCAAGCGGGGCTCCGAGTCCCCGGCCGCCAACCTGACTCCGATCCGCATCGGGATGTCGTCGTTGACCCCCCTCCATGCCGCCATCGGCGAGGTCTTCAAGGATACCGACATCCTCGCGAAGCACGGATTCGAGGGGGAATTCCTGCACTTCGAGCGGGGCAGCGACCAGCACGAACGCTGCGCCGCCGGGGACGTGGATGCCACGTTCTCTTGCGGAGTGGTTGCGATGGTCCAGCTCCAGAGCCTCCCCGGCCTGACCATCACCGGCAGCCCCGGCGAGCTGGGAGGGATCGCCCTGTTGACCCTGGAGGGCTCTTCCATCGAACAGACCTCGGATCTGGCGGGGAAATCCGTGGCCTTGCTGGAGGGCGCGTCGGCGCAGCTGGCCATGGACACCTGGCTGGAGGAGGCGGGCCAGCCCACCGGCGTAACGGTCACACCGCAGCGGGGGCGGGGTGAGGTGGCGCTGGCCGATCTGCTGGCCGGCGAGGTGGACGCCATCGTGCTTTGGGATCCATGGCTGAGCAAGGCCGTGCGGGAGCACCCGCTGGAGATCGTGGAATACACGCCGTTTTGGTCCGTGGTGACGGTCTACGAAGATCATCTGCCCGCCGAGGCCTGGGCCCGCTACGACGCCGCCCTGGCCGAGGCGCTGCACTGGGCGTCCTATCACCCGGCCGAGACGGTGGAGATGGCCTCCTTGCGCACGGGCATCGACGAGGCCACCGTGCGGGAGGTGCTGTTCAAGAACGCCTACGTCAGCCGTGCGGTGGACGTTTCTCTGACCATCCGGGGCATGCATCAGCAGCGGCTGCAGGCGTGCGAGAAGCACGCGCTGAAGACCGGGGCCGTGCCTCCCGGGTTTTCGCTGGCGGCCAGGACGCGGCCGGGGTTGCTCGGCACCACACCTCCGTAAGCGCACCCCCGGATGGTGTACCCTTCTAAACCATCCAGGGGAATGTTCATGACCACTCCATCACTCCAATCCGCCATCCGATCCGTGCTGGTGTTCCGCCAAGGCGCGGAGATCCGGCGCGTAGCCGATACCGGTTCGCTCAGCGGCAAGCCTTCCAAGGTGTGGATCGAGGGGCTCCCGCTGTGCCTCGAGGACGCCACCTTGCAAGCGCAGGTCCATGGCGACGGCCCGGCGCCCACCGCCACGGACGTGCGCGTCACGCTGGGGGTATTCGCCGCCGATCCCACCCTGCCGCCTCCCGATGACCAGCAACTGCTGGACGCCCGCTACCGCGTACGGACGCTGGAGGATCAGCTGGCCCAGATCGTGTCCCGGCGGGAACGCCTGGAGCAGATCCCGGCCGTCGAGCGGCCGGAGGGCAAGGAGGGTGAGCCACCGCCGCAGGCGCCGGTGAAGGGGCGCCGTGAGCTGTTGGCGTTCCGGCACGAACGCATGGAGGAGCTGGACACCCGGATCCGCGCGCTCCATGAGGATTTCCGGCAAGCCGACGAGCAACGCAAGGAGCTCCAGGCGCGCAAGCGCAGCAGCGCCCGTCAGACCCGCCCCCACGAGCTGCGCAAAGGGGCCGAGGTCGTACTGAACTGGCCCGAAGAGGAGGCTGCTACCTGGACCCTGGAGATCCGTTACCGCGTGCCCGGCGCCCGCTGGGCGCCCACCTACACCATCGCGATGGAGTCCGATTACTCCGCCGCCCAGCTGTCGGTCCGGGCGGTGGTGGCCCAGCACACCGGCGAGGACTGGAGCGGTGTCTCCCTGGAGCTGTCCACCGCCGCCGCCGATCCTTGGTTCGATCTGCCGGAGCTCAACGCTCTGCGCATCGGTCGACGCCAGGCGGCGCCAGCGGCCAGGGGGTGGCGCCCCCCACCCGTAGGGGCCGGCGCACTGTACAAGGAGTACGACCGCTTCCGTCGCGCCGCGCCTGCGGCTCCCGCGCCCCAGGGGCTCGTCGAGGAACGGCGCGAGGAGATCTACGGCGAATTCGCCGAGGCGGAGGAGGAGGAAGACGCCTTCGACGACGATCTGCAGATGGATTTTGCCGAGCCGGAGATGATGGCGTGTGAGGTCGAGGAGCCCATGGCCGGCGCGGAGCCGGAGGAGCTCATGGCCGTTCGCTGCGCAGACGAATTCGCGGCAGGCCCTCCCCCACCACCGGCGCCCATGCCCGCCTCCGCCCCGATGCCCGCCCAGATGGTAGCCCCCGCACCGATGAGCCCGTCGGCGATGAAGGCCAAGAAATCCATGCCCCAGCGTTCACAGGCAGCTCCCGGCGGCGGCGCGCCACCAACCACCCCCCCGGAGCCGCCCCCCCTGGAGGCCGCCCCCGACCAGCTGGCCTACGGCGATCTGCGCATGCCCGGCCCCCACGACAGCGGCCGGGGGTCCCTGACCGCGATGAGCCTCCGCGCCCGCTACCGCGAGCTGGTGGTGGTGCGCGACCTGCAGCTGGAATTCGACGTGGTGGAGATCGTCGGCCAGTCCGTGGCCACCGCCCGCCGGGCTGGGGACGGCGGCTATCCACAGCGCTACCATGCTCCCGCCCCCTGGGACGGCTTCGACGCCATCTACCGGGCCGAGAGCGCCATCGAGGTGGCCAGCGACGGCGAGTACCACGCGGTGCCGTTGCTCAGCGACGGGACCACCCTCTCCGCCCGCCACGTGGTGGTCCCGCGGGAGAGTACCGACGTCTTCCGCGTGGCCGTGCTGGCCAATCCCCTGACGATGCCCCTGCTGCCCGGCCCGGCCGAGATCTACGTGGGCGGGGACTACCTGCTCACCGGTGAGGTGTCCGCCACGCCACCGGCAGGCGAGGTGCGGGTCGGTCTGGGCGTCGATCCGGCGGTGAAGGTCTCGCGCAATACCAGTTACGACGAGGAGAGCGCGGGGCTGATGGGGGGCTCGCTGGCCCTCAAGCACCAGATCCGCATCGAGGTGGCCAACCGCCGGTCCCAGGCCATCCAGCTAGAGGTCCGGGAGCGCATCCCCCACCTGCGTGACAAGGAGGACGATATCGAGCTGAAGAGTTTTGGGGTCGAACCACCCTGGGAGGCGTGGGAGCCGAAGGACGGCACCCTGCGCGGCGGGCACCGCTGGCGGGTGCCGGTGGAGGCCGGCCAGACCCGTGAACTGGTCGCCAACTACGGCATCAAGATTGCGGCCAAGCACGAACTGCTGGGCGGCAACCGGAGGGAGGTGTAGTCATGGCCGATTGGGCACCGATCCAGCTCCCAGTCGATGAAGTCACCCTTCAGGAAGACCGCGCGCACGCCGTGCGCCGGGGGACCGTGACCCTGCAGGCCGGGATCAATTACCTGCGTGTGGAAGGCGTCACACCGTTACTGTCGGACCGAACCCTGAGCGCCGCCCTGCGTGGCGGGGACGGGCCCCGGGTCAACGACGTCCAGCTGCGCCGTCGCGTGCTGGCCCTGCCGGCCGAGCGCCCCGAAAAGATCCGGGAACTGGAAAAAACCCAGCGGGAGATGCAGGAGCAGGAGACCGCGTTGCGGCAGCGCATCGAGCGGCTGTCCCTCCAGGAGGCCGAGCTCGATCAACTGGCGGACGCGGCCGTCGACGATCTGGCCATGGACGCCGCCTGGGACCGCTTTGACCGGGCTGCCTGGGGCCAGCAACTCGACGCCCTGGCCACGGACGAACGGTCCGCGCGTGATGCGCGCCTGGGCCGGCAACGGGAGCTGTCCGAACTCCGGCGCGACCTCCGCAACCTGGGCCACCGCATCGCCGCCGCCCTGCAGCCCAGCGACCGGATCGAAGCGGAGCTGCGCCTGGAGGTGTCCGTGGACACGGCGGGCGACTACCAGCTGCGGGTGGACTACCTGGTGGCAGGCGCCTGCTGGCGGCCGTACCATCGGGCGCGGCTGGAGGGGGACCAGATCACCTTCTCCACCGAAGGCTGCGCATGGCAGAACACCGGCGAGGATTGGGACGACGTGACGCTGCTGTTCTCCACGGCCCGCCCATCCCTCGGCACCGAGCCGCCCGATCTCAGCAGCGACCTGTTGACGGTACGCAAGAAGCAGGAGGTGCTGCAGGTCCAGGCCCGCGAACAGGCGATCCAGACCACCGGCCTCGGTGGCGCCGCGACCACCCCCGAGCTGCCGGGCATCGACGACGGCGGGGAGGTCGTCTCCTTGCGGGGCCAACACCGTTCGACGGTGCCGTCGGACGGGCGGCCGGACCGCGTGCCGCTGAGCCAATTCACCACAACGGCCGAGACCGAGCGGGTGGCCATGCCCGAGCTGGTCGAGGCCGTGCTGTTCAAAAGCGTGCAGGTCAACGGTGGCGCCACGCCGATCCTGGCGGGGCCCGTCGATCTGGTCCGCGGCGGCGGTACCACCGGCCGCACGTCCGTGCTCTACATCGCCCCCGGCGAACGTTTTGCCCTGGGCTGGGGCCCGGACGGAGCCCTGCGCGTACGCCGGGAGGTGGACGTATCGGCGGAAGACAGCGGCATGCTCAGCTCCTGGATCAAGCGGGACACCACCGTGACGCTACGGCTGTCCAACCTGGGGGACGAGCCCCGCACCGTCGCGGTCCGCGAGCGGGTGCCCGTCTCGGAGATCGACAAGGTCAAGATCGAGGTGAACGAGCAACGCACGACAGACAGGAAGCTGCCGGACGATGACGGCATCCTGGACTGGTCGGTGTCCTTGCAACCTGCCGAACGGAGGCGGGTGAAGCTGACCTACACGCTCAAGAAGCACTCGGACGTGCAGGGAGTCTGATCCGCACCCGTGACAGCTCGGCCGGCTCGAGCTTGTACAGCCCGCCGCCGTAAACCCGCCCCTGGCGCGAGAGCTCACCGGCGTCCATGGAACCCAGCTGTTCCCATACGGACCGTAACCGGTCCGCTGCCGCTACACCGTCGGGCCCATCCTTCGGGTACAGCATCAGATAGACATTCGTCGCGATCGCCGCCGAGTGATTCAATAGGAAGCGGAACGGCTTGCCGCCGTTCGACTCCCTCGCTCGCCCCATGTACGTGCACAGGAGGGGGGCCGGATCCCGCTTTTCCTGGGCGTACCAGGGCGTGCGGCGTCCGCACAGATACCCCCTGGCCACCGTCTCCGCGCCGGCGGCGATGAACGCCGCGACGGGCTCGGCCAGCCCCTCGATGGGGGTACGGCAATCAAACAGGAACAGGGGCCTCTTCACGCGCGGGTGCCCACCCGCGCCGGCCAGGATCTCCATCTCGGTCAAGTATCGGGGGCTCGGCAGGATGGGGTGCAGGTACCGGCCGGCCACCCCCAGCGCGGACCAGTCCCGGCGGCTCCTGATGAAGAACTTGTTGTTCCCCGTGGCGATGCCCCGCTTGATCTCGAACAGATCACCGAGGGGCACACCCTCCCCCGATCCCGCCGCCTCGCGGGCTGGGTATCGGGTCCACTTGTCCCCAGCCGCCAGTTGCCGAACGGCAACCCGAGTGGTGACCGCCGGCCGTTCCAGACTCCCACCGAAGGTGAACGCCACACGATGGTCCGGACGCGGGGTCCGGTTCCTGAACACGACGACCGCCGAGCTGACCAGGGCATCGGAGAACTGGAGGTCCCCGGGGTCTGCCCGATGGATCCGGACCAGCTCCACCTGTTCGAGCAGGAACTCCTTGACCTGCCGCCCGTAGTTGACGTCCATGAACTCGCCGGGGACCAGCCACACACCGATCCCCTCCTCCGCCATCCACAGCTTGGACATCATCAGGAAGTAGCAGTACAGGCCGGACCGGCCGGAAGGACGGATCTGAAACCGACGTTCGAACTCGTCCTGCAGCCGGACCTTGTCCCGGCCAGGCAGGTGATGATGGCGGACGTAGGGGGGATTGCACACTACCAGGTCGAATCCGCCCGCCTCCGGCTCCGTCCTCGTGAAATCTTCGATGCGAATGTCGATCCCGGCGTCAGCCCACAGCGTCCGGGCCGGTTCTCCGTAATGGGGATCGATCTCGTACGCCACGGCGGACTCGAGCCGGCCTGGCGGGACGGCGGCCCGCAGGGCTTCGTAGAACGCGCCGAGACCGAAGGCGGGATCCAGGAATCGAATGGGTGACGAGCTGGAGAGGGTACGGATCCCCTCGGCGACGATTTCCCTCGCCAGTGGGTCCGGCGTGGCGAACTGGCCAGCGACGTTCCGTTCGGTCGGGCTCTTCCCCCCATCCAGTCGCTGCTGGAGTTCGAGCCGTCCGGGAATGGGGGTTGTCTGCGTCTCCACGGCCGTAGGTTAGCCTACGCCGCCGGGGGGTACCAACGGATGGGCCTAGCCCTGCATCCCCGCCAGCCGATCCCGCATCTGGGCCGCCTCGTCGATGACCTCCTTGACGATCTCGGCCGCCGGCTTCACCTCGCGCATCTGGCCGATGCCCTGGCCGACGCAGATGATGCCCAGATCCAGCTCGCCGGTCTCGAACATCTTCTTGGCAGTCTGGCCGCCGATGATGGGGAACACGTCGTTGATGGCGACGCCCTCGCCCTCCATCTTGAGCACCTTCTCCGCCGCTTCGTTCTTCCAGGCCCGGTGGGTGGCGCGGAAGCTGCGCATGATGGGCAGGGTGTCCACCTCCTTGGCCTGGCAGAGGGCCTCCTTGAGGCGCGGGTGGATCGGGCACTCCTCAGCCAGCAGGAAGCGGGTGCCCATGATGACGCCTTCGGCGCCCATGGCCAGCACGGACAGGAAGCCGCGGCCGTCGCCGACGCCGCCACCGCCGATGATCGGCAGGTCGATCTCCTCGACCACCCGCGGCACCACCGCCAGCGTGGAGACGTCGAGCATGCCCATGGCGCCGCCGTTCTCCCAGCCGACCACCGTGACGGCGTCCGCCCCCAGCTCCTTGGCCTTGTGGGCGTACTTCACGCCGGCGCACTTGTGCACCAGGGTCACACCGGCTTCCTTGATCCGCGCCATCACGGGCGCCGGGGCGGAGTGGCCGGAGGACTCGAACAGCTGGACCCCCTCCTTGAGGCAGGTCTCGAACACCTGCTCCGGCGGCACCGGGGCCAGCATGGGGAAGAAGTTGAGGTTGACGGAGAACGGCTTGGAGGTCCGGCGGCGGATCTCCTGGATCTCCTCGGCCAGCTCGCCCATGTCCGGGAAGTTGGCCGACGCCAGGATGCCCAGGCCCCCGCCTTCCGAGATGGCGGCGGTGAGCGGTGCCTTGGAGATGTGCATCATCGTGCCGCCGATGAGCGGATGCTCGATGCCCAGTAGTTCTGTGATGCGTGTCTGGAAGGGGGCGGTGCC
Source organism: uncultured Rickettsiales bacterium (assembly GCA_964504165.1). Classification (GTDB taxonomy): domain Bacteria; phylum Myxococcota_A; class UBA796; order UBA9615; family CAYRNR01; genus CAZDDH01. The sequence goes on from CAZDDH010000136.1 coordinate 16,509, forward strand.
TGTCATCGTGTTCTCCCGGAGAGCGGTTACGTTATGAATGAGCATTCATTCATAACACAACAGAAACCAATTGGTCACATCGTAACGCGAAGGGAGGCTTGGGGGGATCAGGAGGCGGCGGCGCTGGCCGTGGATTCGGCGGCGGGCTTCTCGGTCTTCTTCTCGGCGGGCTTGGGCGTCTCTTCGTGGTCGGTACCGCCGCCGTTGTCCTCGGACGCACTGGCGCTGGTCTTGCCGTTCTTCTTGTCGTTGCCCTTGCCGTAATCGGTGACGTACCAGCCGGAGCCCTTGAGGATGAAGGTGGACTGGGAGATGAGCTTGTGCACCGGGCCGCCGCCGCAGGACTCGCAGGCCTCCACCGGGTCGGCGGTGATGCGCTGCATTACCTCGAAGACCGTGCCGCAGTCCTCACATTCGTACTCGTAAATCGGCATCGATACCTCCGTCAGAACGCGCTCTATACATGGCCACGGGCGCCCGAATGTCAAGGATTTAGGGCCTTCAGCCCTGCAAACCCGCGCCATCGCAGGGGCCCACCTTTCATTCCGACCGGTCGGTATGAGTATTGCTTCCTGACCGCTTAGACGGTATAAATTCCTACCAGTCGGTATGAGTCGGCCAAGGAGTCCGTATGAGCAAGTTCAAGAAGCTCCCCGAGAAGGTCCGTCGGGAGCAAATCCTCGACGCCGCCCTCGAGCTGTTCTCCCGGGACGGCTACGAGAAGGTCTCGATGAACCAGCTGGCCAAGCAGGCCGGGCTGACCAAAGGTGGCGTCTACTTCCACTTCAGCAGCAAGGAGGAGGTCTTCACCGCCATGGTGGAGGCGGAGCTGGAGACGCGGGCCAGCCACCTGACCAAGCTGGTGGCCGAATCGGCAGACCTGCACCCGGTCGCCGCCATCCAAAACGTGCTGTCCCGGTGGCTGCTGCCCGGTGACCGGCCGGACCTGTTGACCCCGTCCATCCTGGCCACCTGCATCGCCATGGAGCGGCCCCGGGCCGCGTTCCTCGAACAGAACAAGCAGGTGACCGAGCTCATCGGGCAGGTGGTGGGACCGCTGCTGGAGGAGCTCGAACTCCAGATCGACCCCGGTGACCTCACCGACCTGCTGATGATGATCCGCATCGGAGCCATCTGGAAGGAGGCCACCACCGATCCGGCCCAGCGCAAGCCCAACGCGCCACCGCTGGTGGCCACCACCCTGATGAGCGTCATTGGTGGCCTGGCGATGGGGAGGGTGACGTCGTGAGAGCCTGGCTGAGATATTTCGTGTTGCTGGTGGTCTTCTGCGGTTCCGTGTTCGTGCTGGGCTGGCTACGCGCCGAAAAGGAGACCGCCCCGGTGCCGACCCAGCGCGACATGCGCCGTGAGATAGGGGTTCCGGTGGAGACCGCCACCGTGGCCACCGGCCAGCTCGACCGCCCCATCCGGCTGTTCGGCATGATCAAAGGAGACGAGCAAGCGGAGATCATCTCCACCTCCCCCAACATCCTGGAAAAACTCCACGTGTCCGTGGGGGATGAGGTCCGCCGGGGCAAGGTGCTGGCGTCGATGCGGGATATGTCCGTGTCGCCCATGGCCTTCCGTCACCAGCCCCTCAAGGCCCAGTGGGAGGCAACCGAGGCCGATCTGGAGCGGGTGGAGAGGCTGTTCAACGAGGGCGCCGTCACCCAGCAGCAGGTGGACCACGCCCGCGCCCAGGCCAAGGCCAACCGGGCCGACTACGAGGCGGCGGTCAACAGCATCCGCATCACCACCCCCCTCACCGGCGTCGTGACCCGCATCGACTACCGCCCCGGGGAGATGGTGCCCAATGACCGGCCGCTGATGCAGGTGGCGGTCATCGACACGGTGGCCGTGGACCTGATGGCCGAGGCGAACGACGTGGCCTGGATCGAGGTGGGCCAATCGGTGGACGTCACCGCCGCCGCCCTGCCCGGCCGCACGTTCCGTGGCACCGTGGTGGAGCGTTCACTGGGCGCCTACCCGGTCCTCAATCAGTTCCGCGTGCGCGTGGCGATCCCCAACGAGGGGCACGAGCTGCTGCCTGGGTATCCGGTCCGAGCCGATATCTTGGTGAGTTCGTCCGAGCAGTCGCTGCTGGTGCCGGTCCGGGCCCTGGTCGAGGACGACGGGCAGCCCGCGGTCTGGGTCGCGGCGGACGGGCGGGCCCAGCTCCGCCCCGTGGGGGTGGGCCTCAGCGACGGAGATCAGGCCTCCATCACCGGCGAGCTGGCCGTTGGGGACAAGGTGGTGACCCTGGGCAAGGAGACCATCCCCGAGGATGGCGCCCCGCTGATCATCGTGGACGAGGAATAGGCGCATGTTCCTTTCGCGCATTTCGGTCCGACGACCGGTGCTGATGACGATGATCATCGGCATGTTCGTCGTGTTCGGCGTGGTGGCCTACCAGAACATGCCGGTGCAGCTGCTGCCCGGCGTCGAGCTGCCGTACGTGATGGTCACCGTGGTCTACCCGGGGGCCGGGCCGGAGGATATCGAGACCGCCGTGCTCATGCCCCTGGAGCAGGAGCTGGGTAAGGTCAACAACGTCAAGACCATCCGCACCACGGCGGTGCCGGACGCCGGCTTTGCCATCCTGGAACTGGAGATGGGCACGGATCCGGAGGACACGGAATCCAACATCCGGGCCCTGTTGGAGCAGATCGACAGCCAGCTGCCCCCGAGCGCCCACCAGCCCCAGGTGCGAGCCATCGACCTGGGGGCGGCGCCGGTGATGGCGCTGGCCCTGACCTCGGACCTGCCCCCCACCGAGATGGGCGAGTGGGTGGAGGACCACCTGGAGGTGCCCCTCAGCCGCGTGGACGGCGTGGCCACCGTCGAATCCGTGGGCCGCCGGGAGCGGGAGGTCCAAGTAGAGGTCAACCAGGAACAGCTTCTGGGCCACCACCTGACCCTGGGGCACGTGGTGGAGGCGGTACGTTCCGGGGGCATCGACCTGCCCGCTGGCATCGTCGAGGGGGAGAACCTATCGATCCCGGTGCGGCTGGAGGGGTCGTACGACTCCATCGCCGATCTGGAAGCGGTGATCATCGAAGCCCCGACCGGGGAGCTGGTGCCCCTCGACGCCGTCGCCCAGATACGCGACGGCATCTCACCGGAGAGCACCCGCGCCCGCATCAACGGGGAGTCCTGCATCGGGCTTTCCGTCTACAAGATGGCCGACAGCAACACCGTGGCGATGGGCCAGCGGTTGCGCACCAAGCTCGCCAGCATCGAGGCGGATCTGGAACCGGGCATGAAGCTCGTGACCATCTACGACGCCTCCACCTCCATCCAGTCCTCGGTGAACAGCCTGGTGCTCACCATGGGGCTGTGCATCCTGCTCACCGCCCTGCTGCTGTACCTGTTCCTCCACGACCTGCGCGGCACCCTGATCGTGGCGATCACCATCCCCGCCTCCATCATCGCTTCGATGACCTTCATCTACCTGGCGGGGTTCAGCATCAACTACATGACGTTGATGGGGCTGGCCATCACCGTGGGGACGCTGGTGGACGCCTCCATCGTGGTGCTGGAGTCCATCACGCGCCAGGTCAAGGAGGACCCGGCGCACCCGGCGGCGGCGGCGGACCGCGGCACGGCAAGGGTGGTGCTGGGGGTCATCGGCTCGACGGCCACCAACATCGCCGTGTTCACCCCCATCGCCTTCATGAAGGGTATCGCCGCACAGTTCTTCACTCAGTTTGCGTTCACCATCGTCTTCTCGATGATCTTTTCCCTGTTCATGTCCTTCACGCTGACGCCGATGCTGGCGTCGCTGCTATACAGGCGCAAGCAACTGATCACCTTCCGCGGGCCACTGGTGCGCCTGTGGGACCGTGGCATGACGGCGTTGATGGGCCGTTACACACGAGTGCTGCGTTGGACCCTGCACAACCGGCTCGCGACGCTACTGGCCCTGTTGACCATGTTCGTGGCAACGCTGGTGTTCATCGGCAGAACGGTATCGCAGGGTTGGTTCGTGAGCCCTGACCAGGGGTTCTTCGTCCTGCAGCTCGACATGCCCCGGGGCACGAGCCTGGCAGACACCGAGCAAGCCATGGAGCGCACCGAGCAGATCTTGTCCGAACACGGGGCCATCGAGACCTACTACGGCACCGTGGGCCAGTACAGCACCCTGTTCGGCCCCATCGACGCGCGCAACATGGCCGAGATGCGGGTGGTGCTGGCGGACGTCAAGGGCCGCCCCCGAACGGCACGTGTCATCGAGGAGCTACGCCCGGAGCTGGCGCGGCGCGTTCCAGGTGCCAGCTACACCCTCAAAGAGCTGGGGGGTGGTGAGACCGCCATCCGCGACGACTTCATGATCGAGATCACCGGCCCCGATCCGGAAGTGCTGGCCCAGCTTGCGAGCCGGGTGGACGAGGCGCTGGAGGCCCAGCCGAACGTGGTCGACATCGAGATCGAGGGGGCCGAGATGGCACCTGAGATCCGCGTCATCCCCGATCCGGTCCGCACCGCCCAGGCGGGCCTGACCAAGACCCAGCTCGCCTTGCTGCTACGGGTGGCCATCGAAGGGGACACGGAGGCCCGCATGCGGCGGGAGCGGGACGAGGACCCGATCCGCGTCCGCCTGCGGGAGCAGGACCGCGCCGACCTCAACTCGGTGGCCGCCACCACGGTCCAGACACCGTCTGGTGCCCAGGTGCCGCTTCGGGAGCTGGCCCGGGTCGTCGAGGTGGAGGCCGCGTCCAACATCACCCGCATGGACCGCTACCGCCGGGTGACGATCTTCGCCAACCTGGGCTGGGGAGGCACCGAGGAGACCACGGCCGCGTTGAACGAGGCGCTGCCACCAGAGAGCCTCCCCCCCATGTATCAGGTGCGCCTCGGCGGCGAGGAGGAGCAGCGTGCCGAAGCACAAGGCGAGATCCTCGGCGCGTTGCTGCTTGCCATGCTGCTGACCTACATGCTGCTCGCCGGGCTGCTGGAATCCACCGTGCACCCGTTCTCCATCCTCAGCACCATCCCGCTGGCGCTCATCGGCGTGCTCATCGCCCTCGCCGTCAGCGGTGTGGCCCTGGATATCTTCGGGATGATGGCCCTGGTGATGCTCATCGGCATCGTGGTGAACAACGCCATCTTGATGCTGGAGGAGACCGGCCGGCAGCGCCGGGAGGGGCTGCACATCAACGACGCCCTGGAGAAGGGTGCCCTGCTGCGCCTGCGGCCGATCCTGATGACCAGCCTCTCCACCATCGCCGGCATGATCCCCCTGGCCATGGCCCTGGGCGAAGGGGCGGAGCTACGCCAGTCCATGGCCCTGGTCTCCATCGGCGGCGTGGGCACGTCGTCGGTGCTGATCCTGGTGGCTTGCCCGGTCTTCTATCACTTCATCGAGGACATAAAAGCCCGCCTCAAGGGCCAGCGGCTGGACTGGGTGGCACCGGCTCCCGACGACGACGATCCGCCGCCCCCTCCCCCGCAGGAGAAATCCTCCGACGACTGAAATAAGCCCTCCCGGGCGTGCGTAGGTACCGGCATGAACAAGCTCTTCATGCTGGAGGCGGCCATGCGCACGCGATTCGTCAAGACCTTCGAGCGTTACCCGTTCTGGACCGCCATCGTCATCGCCATCGTCCTGCTCACCGGCGCCGTCGGCGCGTCGGCCAGGGACTACAGCCTGCAGGTAGACGCCAGCGAGGTGAACCGCGTGGACCTGGACGTCAACGCGGGGGATATCCGGCTGGTGGGCGTTTCCGACGACCACGTCTCCATCCGGGTGAAGGAGATCGACGTCTCCGAGAACTGCGAGGTCTCCCTGGAGCACAAGGGCAGCACCGTGGAGCTGACGGCGCACATCGAGCGCCACCTGCTGCGCGAGCATTGCGAACTGGATGTTGAGATCCGGCTGCCGGCCAGCGTGCCCGTCAACCTGGCGCTGGGCGCCGGCGACGTGGACCTGGAAGA
>CAZDDH010000136.1:22452-23090 GCA_964504165.1 uncultured Rickettsiales bacterium
GGGGGCGGGGGACCTGCAAGCCCGGGGCGCGGCCCGCCGCGCCTCGGTAGGAGCCGGCTCCGTCGAAGGCCGCATCCGCGGCGAACAGGTGATCCTGGCCACCGGCGCCGGCGACATCGAGATCGCTGGCCTGGTCTCCACCGTCCGGGCCCGCACCGGCGCCGGCAACATCGAGCTGCAGTTCGACAAGGCCCCCCAGGGCACCATCCACGCCAACAGCGGGGTCGGTGACGTGGAAGTCATCCTCCCCCCTTCCAGCAAGATCAACGCCCGGACCTCCACCGGCCTGGGCAGCATCAGCCAGGAATTCGATTCCAGCGCCGCCGCTACCACCGTCATCGAAGCCACTACCGGCATCGGTGACGTCCGGGTCGAGCAAGGCTGAGGGAACCCGCCCTCGCGCCGGGGCCCGCATCCCCGGCAGGCCAACGCTCACTCCCTCCAATCCCTGTCCGTCGGTAGCGGCGGCGCTTCCTTTCGGCGCTCCATATCTCGATCCCGTGCCCGAACACCCAGATTGTCTGGGGGCCGAATGGCTTTTCTCTTGGAGAATCATCTCAGGAAGGCATGAAGCGAGGAATTCAGGAAGGGGGGTAGACGGTTAGCGCCTCCTGCCACAAGATGTAGGGGTGAGCCAT
>CAZDDH010000137.1:0-23025 GCA_964504165.1 uncultured Rickettsiales bacterium
GTTCGCGACGAGGCGGAGATCCGCGGCCACCGGCGCACCTATATCGGCGCCCTGCCCGGCAAGATCATCCAGAGCCTCAAGCGCTCCGAGTCCAACAACCCGGTGTTCCTCCTCGACGAGGTGGACAAGATGTCCACCGACTTCCGCGGTGACCCGTCTGCCGCCCTGCTGGAGGTGCTCGACCCCGAGCAGAACTCGGCGTTTGGCGACCACTACCTGGACCTGGACTACGACCTCAGCCGGGTGATGTTCATCACCACCGCCAACTCCCTCGAGGGCATCCCTTGGCCCCTGCGGGATCGCATGGAGATCATCGAACTCCACGGCTACACCGAGGACGAGAAGCTCTCCATCGCCCGGCGCTTCTTGGTGCCCAAGCAGCGGGAGGCCAACGGCCTGGACGAGGACAACATCCGCATCCGCAACGATGCGGTGAAGCTGCTGATCAACCGCTACACCAAGGAGGCCGGCGTCCGGAACCTGGAGCGGGAGATCGCATCGCTGTGCCGCAAGGTGGCCAAAGAGGTCGTCTCGCTGGGACGCGACCATCGCAGGGTGGTAGGCCCTCGGCGCGTCAAGAAGTACCTGGGTGTCGCCAAGTTCTCGGTGGGCGAAGCCGAGCGATCGGACGAGATCGGGCTAGTCAACGGGCTGGCCTGGACCCAGTTCGGTGGCGAGATGCTGGGCATCGAGGTCACCGTCATGCCGGGCAAGGGCAAGCTGATTCTGACGGGGCAGCTGGGCAAGGTGTTCCAGGAATCGGCCCAGGGCGCGTTGAGCTATATCCGCTCCCGGACGGCCGCTTTCGGCCTGGCCAAAGATTTTTATCAGCACGTGGACATTCATATCCACCTGCCTGGTTTCCGGGGCACGGACGGCCCTTCAGCGGGCATCTCGATGGCCACCGCGATGGTGTCTGCGCTGTTGCGAATCCCCGTCCGTCATGGGGTTGCGATGACCGGTGAGGTCACCCTGCGCGGCCAGGTTCGCCCCATCGGCGGGCTCAAGGAGAAGTCCCTGGCGGCCCACCGGGGCCACGTCCAGAAGATCCTCATCCCGGACGAAAACGCCAAAGATATCAAAGAGATACCGAAGAAAATCCGGAACACGCTCGCCATCGTCTGTGTCAAGCACATGGACGAAGTGCTGCAACACGCGCTGGTCCTGGACAATCCCGAGCAGCTGTTCGGAGCCACGGACCCGGACGGTTCTCGGATGCTCGTCCTGGAGTCGCCTGCTCAGATGGAAGAAGAGGGTGCGCTCGACGGTGACGGAGAGGGTGCTCAGCCGAGCTAGCACGATTTCCCGTAAACTCCCGTATGTTCAGGCTTGACAAGCGTTTCAAGCGCCAGTAAAAACACCATCTGAGCTTACCGTTAAGGCAGCTCAAAACCTGATTCGGCCTGCGTTTACACGGGGGTGCGAGGGGAGAAAGAAAGACATGACGAAAGCAGAACTGATTTCCGCCGTCGCCGAGAAGTCCGGACTGACCAAGACCGCCGCCGAAGCGGCCGTCGCAGCCATCACCGCCAGCATCACCGAGAGCTTGGCCGGTGGCGACAAGGTCACCCTGGTTGGCTTCGGCTCCTTCGCCGCGAGCGAGCGCCAGGCGCGCACGGGCCGCAACCCCAAGACTGGCGAGCCGATCCAGATCCCCGCCAGCAAGGGCGTGCGCTTCACCGCCGGTGCCGGCCTCAAGAAGGCCATCAACTAGTAGATACACGGTTGGGTAGGAGAGGGCCGCGAGCCGCTCTCCCGACGGGCGGGTAGCTCAGCTGGGAGAGCATCGGCCTTACAAGCCGGGGGTCGCAGGTTCGAACCCTGTCCCGCCCACCAGAAATTTCTGCGGGGTTGTAGTTAAGCTGGTTATAACGCCGGCCTGTCACGCCGGAGGCCGCGGGTTCGAGTCCCGTCAACCCCGCCAGCATAGAAGAGGGCGATCCCAGTTGGGGTCGCCCTCTTTTTTTTTCCGGAGTGTCCATGACGAGCCTCGCGCGCCTGGCCCAGCTGCTGACGGCCCACGGGCTGGATGGCAAACGCCTGGAACATACGCCGGGGCGAGGCGTGCTCCTCCACACCGAAGGCCTGGATATCGCCCTGTCACCGCGCTCCGAGGGGCTACCCCACTACTGCCATACCGACCGCTTCAACCTGGCCTACCTGGCATCGCGGGATCTGACGCCTGCCGAGCGTGACCGGATGGCGTCCGTGCAGCAGGCGGTCGAAGGGCTGGAGCGCGACCATCCCGGTGACGTAGCCGGGCTGGAACAGCTGGCGGCCTGCCCGGCGGGATCCCCGGATCCCGCGCCGGCTTCTCAGAGCCCTCGGATCGAGGCACCCGATTCCCTGATCCGGATCACCGCTGCGTGTAACCAGACCTGCCTGTTTTGCAACAACAACGAATCGGCGCCCGACGCGGCCGCGACCCCCGCCGCCGTCCACGAGCGCCTCGAGTTGCTGTCCGGCGTGGGCCAGGAGCGGCCCAACCTCGTCAGCTTCACCGGCGGCGAACCGACCCTCGATCCCAACCTGTTGGACTACGTACGTAGCGCCTCCGGGATGGGGCTGACCGTGGGCTTGCAAACCAACGCCGTAATGCTGGGCGAGGAGCAACTAGCCACGCGATTGTGGGAGGCGGGAGTCCGGCACCTGCTGGTCTCACTCCACGCGGCTCAGCCCATCGTATCGGACCGGCTGACCGCAACGAAGGGCGACTGGGAGCGAACCCTGGCAGGAATACACGCCGCTGTCGAGGCGGGCTTCGAGGTGGGGACCAATACGGTCGTGTGCACGGAAAACCTCGACCAGCTCGAGCCGCTGGTGGATTGTGTCCATCGGGAGTTTGGCGGCCGGGTGAGGACGATGGTCTTCAGCCTGATGGCGCCCGTGGCACGAGCTACGCAGCACCTGGATCGGCTGCCGAGCATCTCCGATGCCTTGGTCCACCTGTCGCCCGCGGTGGAGGACGCCGTCGGGAGGGGCCTGCTTCCCGTGATTCCCGGCGTCTGTGGCGCGCCGCCGTGCACCTTGGGTTCCATCGCCCGCTTCAGCGACGATTTGCGCCGCCCAGCACCCGCGGAGCCGGCGCCGGATCGATGTTATCTACCCGCCTGCCAGGGATGCGCGCAGCGGACCACCTGCTCGGGCATCTGGCGCCGTTATCTGGAACGCCACGGAGGCGAGGAATTCATCCCCCTGGCCACACCCATCTCACCGTATTGCCCCTGACATGGACCGGACCTAATGGCACCTTCGTCTCCCCTCTTTTGGACCTTCTTGTGCGACAATGCCTCCATGGCAGCGGCCACACCATCGTTACGCTCGGCACTCCGGTCGGCAACCGTCCCGGTACTGGCCCTCGGAGCGGTCCTGTGGCTGGTCGGCTGCCCGAGCCTCGGTCAGACCCCCGCCACCGTGGCTCCGACGGCCGCGGCCCCACCGCCTTCCGAGCCCCAGCCCGCCACCGTGAGCTTCGACATCATCGAGTTGGGCTCGAGCATTCCCCTGGCGGCCTACGTCTGGGTGGACGGATTCAAGGACGATTTCGAGGTGGTCCGTGGCGGTGGCGGCGCCCGATTCGAGGGGATCGGTCGCACCCGGGACGGGTACGTGGTGCCGTTCGTGGCCGGGGAGCCCATCCGGATGATGGTCTGGTCACCCCAGCACGAGGTGAGCTTCATCGACACCACGTTGATACCGGGCCCCAATGCCATCACGGTGGAGCTGCGTAAGACCGAAGTCGCCGACGACCGCGTGCCGATGGAGGTCTGGCTCAATGTGCTGGAGCAAATGTTGCTGCAGCTCCCCGCCGCCGAGAAGCCCCGCACCGGTTCTTGAATCAGACTCGGGTCAGGCCATCTCCGGGAATGGCAAGCGCAGGTCGTACTCGGTGAACAGCCACCGGCCGGTCTCCGGATCGAAGCGCTTTTCGGTGACCGTGATCGACCCATCACCGATCTGCGACACCTGACCCCAGCGCCGGCCCAAGTAGTCCCCGAACTGGACCACGTGGCCCTGGCCATCCGGCGTCTCCACCATGGCCACCGGCCCATCGGTCGTCACCATCACGCCCACCAGTCGCAACTGCTGGAGTTCCCAACGTTGCAGCGCCGTGAGGGTGGCCCCGCGGGGTGGACCCACGACCATGGAGGTGTAGCTACGGTACGGATCGCGCTTGCCAATGGCGTCGTATCGGTAGGGGTCTTCGTCCGCGTGGTCCGACCCATGGGCGGCGTCGAGATCCTGCGGAGGGGCCACCGCCCAGGCGATCCCTCCCGGATCTACTGCCGCACCGACCACACCAGCCTCCGCGGCCCCCTGAAGCGCCCACAAGGTCGCCACAGGCAGGCCCAACAGCACCAGCATTGCCGCGCAAGCCATCGCATAGCGCACCTCGGCGCTGCGCCCCTTCAGCAGGGCCAGGCCGGCGGCGAGTACCACCGCCACCACCGTGCCCTGCCACAGGAAGTGCAGGCCCGTACGCCCCAGGAGTTCGACCGTCGCCTGGGATATCCATGGTTCCAGCATCTGTGCGTCCATCAATTGGCCCTCCCCTTCAGTGCTTGCCTTCCAGCCGATCGAGCAGGCTGCGAATCTCCGCAAGCTCCTCCGTACTCGCCGGTTTGGCGTCCAGCGCCTGCATCACCAGCGCCGCCGCCGAACCCTCGAATGCCCGGTCCACCAGGTCCCCGGCCAGCAGGCGCTGGGTCTGCTCGCGGGTCTTGGCGGCGTAGTAGACGTGGGTCCTGCGGGTCTCGTCCCGCTGCACCAGACGTTTTTCGGTCATGATCTGCAGCATCTTCAGCACGGTGGTGTAGACGGTGGGCCGCTGGGCCGACAGCTCCTCGAGCACCTCGCGGACCGTGCTGCCACCCCGGCTCCACAGCACCCTCAGGATGGCGAGCTCGCCGTCGGTGGGCCGCATCTTGCCTTCTGTCTTCATTGCTTCTCGTGTTCCTCCTCGAGCCTTGAGTCAGGATATACGAAGACATTCGTAGTTTTCAACGAAAACTTTCGTATCTAATCCACAAAAACCCAAACAGAGTGATTGGCGGGGCGTTACCAGATGAGGAGTTCGGGGATCTTGCCGCGGCCGTCGCTCTTGCAGTTGACGGACCGCGCGACCATCACCTTGCGGCAGCGGAATCCGTCGGCGTACAGCTCCCGCACCTCCGGCGCCGAGGAGTTGGACAGCAGCACGTGGACCCCCCGCTGCTTGAGCGTCTGGGCCGCGTCCCGCAGCCGCTGCTGATCATCGAGATCGAAGGACTCGCGGGTGTAGGAGGTGAAGTTGGAGGTCTTGGACAGCGGCACGTACGGGGGGTCGAAGTAGACCAGGTCTCCCTCCACGGCCCGGTCCAGCACGGCGTCAAAATCCTCGTGGAGCAGCTCGACATTGGCCAGCGCCTCGGCGCAGGCCCGCAGGTTCCGTTCGTCGCAGATGTTGGGGTTCTTGTAGCGGCCGAAGGGCACGTTGAAGCCATCGGACTTGTTGACCCGGTACAGCCCGTTGAAGCCGGTCTTGTTGAGATAGATCAGCCAGGCAGCCACGTCGGCGTCGCTGCCGTCGTCGATGGGGTAGTCCCGCAACGACAGGTAAAACTCCTTGTCGTTGTGGCAGTCGGACAGCTGCGCGATCACCTCGTCCACGTGGCGCTTGATGCCCCGATAGGCCCGGATCAGGCGCCGGTTGCGGTCATACAGGACGGCGGACGGCGGCTTGAGGTGGAAGAACAGGGCGCCACCCCCCACGAACGGCTCGTGATAGGTGCCGTATGTCTTGGGGATTCGCCGGGACAGCTCCCCCAGTAGCTGACGCTTGCCCCCCACCCATTTGACGAACGGCCGGGGCACCGGATGCCAGGGGCGGCGGCGGGGGGCAGAGGTCATTCGGCCGTCCGATTGCGCCGGAAGAGCCCCAGCACGGCACGCTTGAGGGTCAGCGGAGCGTTGAAAAAGCCGTCGAAGATCCAGTGTTCGAAGAGGGCGCCCTTCTCCCCGAAGACCGGGATGATGTGCACCATCTTGGTGGCCCAGTTGCCCCCCATGAAACGGGCCAGATCCGGATACTTGGCCACCATCTGGATCGGGAACCCCAGATAGCCCACGTAGTGCCAGAACGACACCAGGGCGGCCACCCAGTAATTGCGGACGTCGCGCTCCTTGATCATCAGGCCGACGACGTACAGGCCCCGCACCGTGGAACCCGGAGAGATGGGCAGCCCCTGGAATATGACGAACACCCCGGTGCCGATGACCATGCCTTCAGCCCAGGTGTTGCCGTAGGCCAGCATGGTGTAGACCGCCACCGCCGCTGCCACCACCTGGGTGATGGGCAACGTACAGGCGTGCACCGCCACGCTCTTGAGATAGGTCTGGATGTAGGGTTCCTTGATCTTCTCGAGGATGTCGTCCGCCTCGGCGTCCGTCAGCATCCCCTCCTCGCGGCCCTCCTCCACCTGATCCCGCAGCCAGTCCTCGCGGAACTCGGCGTTGACGTACAGCTTGATGGGGTAGGAGATGGCGTTCCACAGCCGGTCCTTGAAGGTGGTCCAGCTGGTGAGGATGGTGAACAGACCCACCGGCAGCCAGCCCAGGAACAGGCCGAGTAAGAAGCAGCGGATGGGGTGGTCGGCCAGGTGCAGCGCCCGCTCGGGCGGGACCCGATCGGCCCGGTTCCAGTCGATGAGCTTGGCGTGCTGACGGGCGGTGAAGCGGCGCTTGAAGTAGTCCCACGACGTCAGCGAGTTGTGGACATGCTGGGCGTAGTTCGCGTCCCCCCAGATCCGCCGTAGCGGCCGCCCCAGGATGGGGATCAACCCCACCATCAGGAACAGTAGCGACCCCAACTGGGAGTCCCGAAGCTTGCCGTGGTGTTCCTCGTCCACCAGCCCCTTCGAGCGCCACGAGGTGACGAACCCTTGGCGCACGGACTCGCGCAGCTGGGATCCCAGCAGCTTGACGTGGTGGTGCGTGATGTCGGGCAAGGAGGCGCGGTACGCCGCCTCCCGCTGCTCCAGCTCGGCCACCGCCGGCCGCAGGTCGGCGAAGTGTTCTTCGTTGCGCAGCAGGTACTCGTCCAGCACGTCCAGGTTGCCCCGGTCGAACTGCACCAGCTGGCCGCGGAACAGCCCCTTGAAGATCAGCCAGCAGTCCGCCGGGCTCATGGGCATGCCGAACAGCAACGCCAGCCCGGCGCGGAAATCGATGGCACACAGCCCCTCGCCCGGGCCCTCCCCGGCTTCCAGCCGCTTCAGGGCGTTGGGCTGGCTCTTGCAGGTCCACCACTCGTACTGGCGGGCCAGCTCCGGCGCCCCCATCTCGTGGAAGTGGGCCACCAGCTTGCGCATGAAAACCTTCTTGTGCAGGTACTCGCCCGACCCCACATCCCCCGCCAGCGGGCCGTGTCCCACCTTGAGGAACGTCCGCTTCAGCACGTGGTCGTCGATCTCCATGCGCCAGGTGCGGCCCACCACCCACTCGCTGATCTCACCGAAGCTGTGCAGCTGCTCGTCGAAGAACGTGGCGTGCACATCCACGATGGCCCGCTCGTCCCCCAGGCTCAACGCGGCGCCCCGGCGGATGAGCTTCTGCCACAGGGCGCCGGCGCGGATGGCGTCCGGGTTGACCTGGGCCGAGAACGCCCCTTGGTAGGCCATCCCGTACAGCAGGTCGCGGAACATACGGGAGAAGTTGGACGGCGGGATCAGGATCTTGACCGCGTAGGTCTGCCCGATCTCCAGCCCGGCGATGGGCTCGTCCCCCTCCATGGACCGCAGCTTGACCTGGTAGACCTGGCCGGCGAAGCCGCCACCGATGCGCTTGAGGATCTCGAACTCGATGTCCGCCTCGACCGCCGGGAGCACCCCCGTGGCGTGCATGCGCAGCACCTGGCCCGGGTCGTGACAGCTGGGTTCGTAGGGTTGGAGGAGCTGGGCATCGGTGATGCGCTGCTCCAGCTGTTGGCGTGCCTGCTGTTCGGTGAGTTCCTGCATCTACTGTTGCACAACCGCGTCTGGACGCCGCCAGGGCGTCCGTCTGAGTGCCGTCATGGCGCCTGTTTGACTATCGCCGTCGGCGCAAAAGATACAGGACGAGTGCCGCAATCGAAAGGGCGGATCCCACGCTGCGGCGCGGGGAAGCCGATGTGACCGAACACAGGGTCGGTTCGTCTTCCCGCGGATCCTGCTTGCGAGTGACGTCGACCTCCATCTTGTAGGCATCCTGCCCCCCGGGGCCGGAGGCCGTCAGGGTCACGCTCCAGGTCCCCTCGTGCCCGTAATCGTGCACCGGCTCGAAGCCGGAAATCTCCGTGCCGTCCCCCAGGTCCCAAACGTACTCGTGGATGCAGCCGAAGGTCTCGGTGGGGGTGACGTTGTTGAACTGGATCTGGCCGTCGCCCAGGTTGGTGAAGCTGAACTCGGGCTCGGGCACGCCGCAGGCCAACACGTAGCCCACCTTGCGCACCGTGTCCTCGAAGTCGCCGCACTCGTCGTCCACGCCGGTGACGGTGAGGGTGACGGTGTACTGCCCCTCCTCCTCGTAGCGGTGGGTCGGGGTGGCCTCTGCGCTGGGGTCGCTGCCGTCGCCGAAGGACCACAGGTAGGTCTCCAGCCCCTCGTCCAGATCCTCGAGAATGCCGAACTCCACGTCGAAGGGCACCTGGCCGATGGTGTCGCTGGTGGCTTCGAAGTCGGTGTAGATGGCGTACAGGGCGTTGGTGCCGGCGATGTCATCGTCGTTGGGGGTCTCGCGGCCGGTCTCGCACGAGCCGATGGCCCAGTACATCACCGCAGAGCGCAAGATGGGGTCGGGGCAAGCTTCGTCGCTCTCGCAGGAGTGGCCCAGGCCGTAGCCGTGGCCGATCTCGTGGGTCGCCACCCCCTCGAAGCTGGTCTGGGAGGTGCAGCCACCGCCGTAGATGTCGTCGGGCGTGCCGTAGTTGACGCCGTTGTTGAAGATGACGTCGAAGTCGTCGACGCTCGAGAAATCCATACCCAGGTGGTGGATGGTTTCGTTGCCGCCCCAGGTGAGGCAGGCGCCGAGGATGCCCGAGCCCAGGCGGCCGTTGGGATCCTCGAAGTAGAACGACGTGCGATTGTCGTGCTCGTACTCGCCGACGTTGCTGATGGCGCCGCCATACTCGGCCCCCAGCGGCGAGCAGGGCACGTCCTCCCACCAGTGGGCGAAGGATGCTTCGATGAGTTCCAGCGCCGCCCCCGGAGGCATGCTGGCCATGTCGGCCGTATCCGGATCGGGGGCGTACCACACCACCGGCATGTTCTCGAGATCCCACATGCGCAGCGGTTCGATGAAGCGGTAGGCCTGGGCCGGGGTGGCCAGCCACAGGGCCATGGTCAAGATCGGGACGAACAGCAGGCGCTTCATGGCTGCACCTCCTGGCTCGGGAGGTTCCAGTGGGTGCGGAAGGCGGCCCGCTTGTGGGCCAGCAGCCCGGGGATCTCACGGTAGGCCGGCACGGCGACCAGGCGGGGCGTCAACGCGGTGCGCGTCTGCGTCAGCGATTGGGGACTCCTCTCGGGCGAGCCGTTGTCCGCCGCCGGCAGCGGGCGGGTCAGCATCCAGTCGCCCCGGGCCTCGTCCCAGCGCATGCCGAACTTGCCCTGGGTCCAGCCCAGCACGGACAGGCCGTGGTCGTCCTGTTCGAGGAACAGCAGGACCTTCTCACCCTCGGAGAAGCTCGGCGTGCCATCCACCGACAGGGTGCGACCGCCCACCGTGCCCCCGATCACCCAGGCGGTGACGATATCGTCGGCGGGCCCCTTGAGGGTCTCTTGTACGCCCACCTCGACGTGGGTCACGATCAGGCCATCCGTGGCGTAGGACGCCTCCACCGATAGCACCTCGCCCGAAACCACGCGGTCAGCCACGTAGGCCAGCTCATCGAGGGTGAAGGGATGCATGCTCGTAGCCAGCGCCCGGCCGCAGCTAAAAATCGCCAGCGCACCGACGATCAGGGTTGTCAGGGTTCTGGGGTACATCGGTCCTCCCCGTGGTCAGGGGTTCAGGGCTGAACTGGGACTCTACCATAACCAGGGCATAGACCCCGTGCGTTCTATTTAAGCACGAGATCCGCAAGAAGCCAGGACCGGCCGACAAAGGGGAAAGAGGGGGCTCGGTGGCCGGTTGGTCTACTCGTCCACGTCCGCGTCGGTAGATTTGAAGACGAATGGATAGCTCACGATGACCACACCTCCATCTTCCGGCGCCTCGAACTTGAGATCGGACATGACGTTGAGCACGCACCCCTCGAACAGCGTGTGGGACGTGGTGGTCTGATCCATGATCTCGGTGCTGGTCACCTCCCCTACCCCTTCGACGTCGGAGATGACGAACTTCACCTTGACCTCCCCTTCCAGGTCCGGCTCCATGTTCAGCCAGGACTGGTAACACTCGCGGATCTCCGACAGCTCCTCGCGGATCGCGTCGTTGATCCCCTCCTTGGATGTGGGGTAGCGCTCGGCCTCCTCTTCTCCGATCCCGTCGGGATCCTCCCAGTCTTCGGTGTCCTCGATCTCCGCTGCTGGATCGTCGGCCTCCTCGTCCGCTGGCGCCTCGTCCACTTCATCGTCGAGGATGGGCGGCGGTGGTGGACGATAGGCCGTGGGACGGCGCGGCGCCGTGCGGGGCTGGGCTCCGGCCGCCGGCCCCCCGGCCCGCTTGCTGGGCGCAGTCCAGGTAGTGCTGTTCCCCTCCGTGACCGTGATCGGCTCTTCATCCTCGGGCTGGAAGACCGCCTTGCCTTCGTAGACCACCACCGAGATGGCCACCCCTGCCAACGCCCCTGCCAGGATATCTCGACCGCGCATGTTCACCTCCTGGCCCATCTCACGCGGCGTAACCCCGGAAGGTTCCACGGTAATCAACGCCAGGCCATCGACCTCGACGGGGACAGGGCCGGCGAGCACCATCACGTGGCCGTCGACCAGCTGGCTCCCTTCCAGCAAGATGATGGGCTGGGCATCGGGGCGGGGCCAGGCCAGCACCACGGCGGCGGCCAGGGCGCAGGCCGCTACCGGCAGCGCCAAATTGCGCAGCCGCGGCCTCATCCACACCGGCAGCCAGCCCGCCACGCCATCAAACCGCCAGCGGGGGCTGGTCGCTGCCGCCTCGGGCTCCGCGGCCGCCCTCATCACCGCTAGCGCCGCCCGGTCCAGCTGGGGCGGGGGCGCCTGGTCCGGCAGCTCGGCGACGCGATCGCCCAGGCCTCGCATCTGCTGCGCCGCTTCTGCCAGCTGGGAGTCCTCCTCCAGCCGGCGGCGCATGGCATCTGCCTCCGACTCAGGGAGCTCACCCGCGAGGAAGCGGGACAGCTGCGCGAAGCGCTCGTCGCGATTCATGTGTCACCCCCCAGCATCCGGGTGAGGGCTGCGCGGGCGCGGTGCAGCCGGGATTTGATGGTGCCCACGGCGACCCCTTCGTTGTCGGCGATGTCCTCCAGGGTCATCCCCTGGCGGTAGTGCATCACCATGGTCCTGCGTTGCCCGCCGGAGAGGCGCCGGATCCCCCGCTCCAGTTCGGCCCGCTGCCGGGAGTCATCCAGCTGCCGCTCCACCGATGGCGCCGTCGAGGGAGGGTCCCCCAGAGGCACGTCCACACCGCGGGTCAGCCGGCGGCGGTGCCGGTCCACCAGCCGCCGGTGGGCGATGGTGGCGATCCAGGTGCTGAGTTTGGCCGGGCCGGCGGGGTCGAAGCGGTCCAGGGCCCGCACCACCCGCTCCCACACGTCCTGGTAGGCGTCCTCCGGCTCCGGATCGAGGCGCAGGCAGATGGACCACACCAGCGCTCCGTAGGAATCCAGCAGCTCGCGGTGGGCCGCCACGTCGCCGGCGGCCGAGCGAGCCGCCAGGTTCGAGGGATCGGAAGAAGGGTGTGGTGCCACTTGGATCATCCCGTCGATAACACGGTTCACCGAGGCAAAGGTTCCCATGCTTTGTAAAAGGAGGGAACCCCGCGCGCACGATCCGCGCGCGTACCTTGACTCGATGCGCCCCAAGGTCGCTATGATGTCGCATCCTCGGACCCATGTCGCACCCGTGCGCGCTGGGTGCTGAACAGCCTCTTTGTCTATAGGGGAAGGTCGGATGCCGCTGACCCGCGTGACCCAATTCCTGCTGCTGGCGACTGCCCTGTTCGCCTTCGCCCGCCCCGTGGCGGCTGTCGAGACCACAGGACAGCTCAAGGTCCTGTGTTTCGACGAGTCCGGCTCGCCCATGCTCGGGGCCAAGATCTCCCTGTCCGGGCCCTCGATGATGGGTATCCGCGAGGGCATCACCAACTACAAGGGTGAAGCCTGGATGGCCAACGTGCCCTCCGGCCTCTACACGGTGCTGGTGGAGCTGTCTGGCTACCAGTCCAAGTTGGTGCGCGATGTGCGCGTCAGCATGGGTTCGATGACCCCGGTGGAGGTGGTGCTCAAGCCGTTCGTGGCCCACGAGGAGACCGTGGAGGTGGTGGAAGCCAAGCCCACGTTGGATGTGGAGTCCTCGGCGCAAGGGTCGTCCATGACCAAGGAGTTCCTGGAGGATGTACCCACGGGCCGTAGCTATCAGACCATCGCGCAGGCCACCGCGGGCGTCACCGGCGGTTCCAATCCCAACGTGATGGGCGGCGCCTCGCAGGAGAACGCCTGGCTGCTCGACGGCGTCAACATCTCCGACCCGGTCACCGGCACGTTCTCGATGAACTTCAACTACGATTCGGTGGAAGAGGTCCAGATCCTCACCGGCCTCTACAAGGCGGAGTATGGGCAGGCCCTCGGTGGCATCATCAACGTCCAGACCGAGTCGGGCTCCAACGAATTCGAGAACCGGACCGGAGTCGTGTACTCCAACGGCAGCTTCAGCCCCCGGCGGGACGCCATCTACCAGCCCAACGGCGAGGAAATCGAGTCCAGCGAGTTCGATTCCATCTACGACTCCCTCTACCTCTCGACGGCGTCGGGCGGGCCCATCGTCAAGGATCGCATCTGGTTCCACAGTTCCTACCAGTACACGCTGAGCCGTAGTTCCAAGATGGGCGTCGAAGCACCACGCCGCTTCGAAGGCCACTACCTGTACGGCAAGGTCACCGCCATGCCGCACACGTCCCACCGGATCACCGTGTCCGGGATGGCCAATCCGACGAATATCGACAACACCCGCCAGAGCAACCGGGTGCTGCCGGAGGCGGAACGGCGCCAATCCCAGGGCAACAACATGGTGACGGCCAAGTGGGAGTGGTTCATGAGCGACCAGGTGGTGTTCAACGCTCAGTACACCCACATGAAGGAGACCATCGAGATCACTCCGGTGCCCTGCACATGGGACACCAGCGAGCCTGGGAAGTATTGCGAGGAGGGCCAGCCAGAAGGGTACATCGACCTGTGGACGCCGGGTATCTACGGCCGCTACGACGCGTACTCCCGTCAGAACTATTACTACTACTACTACGATGATCGGCTGATGGATAACATCAGCGGGGACCTGGCTCTGTACCTACCTGACTTCCTCGGCTCGATGGAGTTGAAGGTGGGCGCCAACGTGCGATGGCTGGGCCAGGACACGGTGTCCGGCTACACCGGCAATGTGTGGATCAACGAGCGGCTGGAGGACGAGGGAGATCCCTCCTCGGTCGTCAACTACTACTGGGTCGAGCGCCCGGGCGCTCTCCACAGCACCGGTAGCGGCACCGAAATCGCCGCCTTCGTCCAGGACACGTGGAAACCACGCCAGAATCTGACGCTGGACGTCGGGCTTCGTTACGAGCGTGCCATCTTCCGCAACGACGTGGGGCGACGCATCGTCAACACCCAGATCTTCTTGCCCCGCGCCAGCTTCTCGTGGGATCCCAAAAACAACAAGAGGGCCAAGATCTACGGCGGCTTCGGCATGTTCGGTGACGGCGGACGCATCGCCGTATCCAGCTTCCTCGACGAGAACGCGTCGGGCTACAAGCTGTTCCTCGGTGAGTACTTCGACGACTACGAGAACAACTCCTGGGACGCCTACTACAACGAGCGGGGGCAGAGCGACTACGAGCTGTGGGAGAACATGGCTTCGCCCCGCAGCTACGAATTCACGGTGGGCTACGACCAGCTGGTGTGGGAGCAGCTGATGGTCGGCATCAGCGGCACCACCAAGCTGTTCCGCAACCTGTGGGAGGACGATGAGGTCAACCTGATCTGGAACGAGGACGGTTCAGCCACGGTGGGCTCCCAGTCCGGCATCTACGACGATTTCTTCCGGCTGCGCACGCCGACCATCGCCCGCCGGGATTACTTCGGTGTGACGCTACACGTCCGCCAGCGTCTGCACCGCAACTTCCAGATCGATAGCTCGCTGACCTACTCGGTGACCAAGGGGCTCACCGACGACTACCTGACCATCGCGCTGGACAACCCGGTCCAGTTCCCCAACGAATATGGCTTCCTACCCTACGATCGGCCCTGGGTGGCCAAGATCGCCGGGAGCTACCGCTTCCCCTACATGTTCACCGTCGGGGCGCGCTTCACCTACACCTCCGGATCGCGCTACGACCGCAAGTACATGTCCGGCAAGTCCACCAGCTACGAGCTCTATCGCATGCCGATCGGTAGCTTCGACACGCTGGACGCGTACTCGACCCTCGATCTGAAGGTCAAAAAGTCGTTCAAGATGGCCCAGGCGGGCATGCTGGAGCTGGCGATCGAGGGCAGCAACCTCTTCAACAGTCGTGTGGCCACGTCCATCTTCTCGAGCGAACTCAATCAGGAAGGTCAAATCGAGGCCCAGTCTCGGCAGCGCCCATTCTCGCTTGAATTCCAGCTCTACTATCAATTCAAGTGAGGAGGAGACCCATGCGCAAGATAACAACCCTGCTCCTCGCCTTTGTGCAACTGGCTCTGTTCGCGGGCTGTTTCCAAGAAGAGGTACGTGAGATCGACATCACCGGCACGCTGCGCATCCCCGTGGAGATGGTATCCCAGTCCTCTTCCGAGCTAGGCGTCGTCTACATCGGGCTGTACGCCGACGCCGACGCCGACACGCTGGGCTTCACGTACCCCTTCATGGGGCCTGTGGTGGGCTCGGCGTCGTGGGGCAACAGCTACCCTTACGGCGGCACCACCATCGGGGTGTTCAGCTTCCCGTGCGTGCGGGAGGGCAAGTGCCGCATGGTCACCGGCCGCTACGGCGATCTGGACCAGGTCATCGACGCCCTGGGCATCGGCCAGGGGACGGAGCCGCCCTGGACCGACGAGGACTACTGGGACGCGTGCCAGGATTACTTCGGCTACACCGATCCCATGGAGCTCAACTTCGTCGGCGAGGACCGGCTCAACTTCCACGAGGAGGACGGGTACTACGTCGCCGACTGGAAGATCTGGCACGTGGATCCTCAGGACGACGCCGAGAACCGCCCCGTGCTGTGGGCCTTCGCCGACAACGGCCTGCAGTCCTGCAACCCGGACGGCGGCAGCTCCAACCGGGACGACGGCCCCTGGTTCCGGGAAGGGGACATGTTCCCCGACGTGATCAACATGCCCGGCAAATACCTGACCGACGGGGACCTGTTCACCTCTGAGCCCACGGAACTCGCGGTGGGCCAGACCACCGACTACGTCATCAACCTCGACACGGTCTTCGACCAGTGAGGAGCAGCGCCATGAAACAAGCCTGGATCAGCGCCCTGACGCTCTTGCTGTTCGCCGCCGGATGTGATGTCAACGGACTGTCGGTGGCCCAGTACTGGGACGCGGACAGCGGCACCGCCATGGAATCGGACGTCGTCGATCTGATGCAAGAAGATGATCCTCCGGAGCTCGTGAGCTCCTCTGAAGGCAGCTGGCCGGACGCTTTCGTCGGCGAGGTGGGCCCCGTGCACTGGGGCAGCGGCGCCCTGGGCGGTGCCTCGGCGTCCTTCGTGGGCACCGGCGACGACGTGTGTGTCATCCTCGATCCCCAGACCGTCTTCCACGACGACTGGGTGATGACCGGCAGCGGCACCTCCAGCGACCCCACCATGGACAACTACATCCACGACGATGGAGACATCGACCTGCTGGTGGGGTTCTCCGCCGACTACACCGGCACCCCCGGCGTGACGATGGGCAACTTCGAGCGCACCTTCGTCGATCCCAACGGCGTGGAGCGCAAGGCGGACTTCAACCTGTGCCTGCAGTACGACTACTGGGGGCTGGCCGGCGGCAACGCCGGGAGGGCGACCCCCGAGTGGTGCACCATCGAGACCATCGAGGGGGTGGAGTACACCGTCGCCATGCTCACCTTCTCGGTGCCGATGGACGATGACCGGCTGCGATTCGCCCTGCAGATCCGCGACACCGGCTGCCCCGCCGAGGTCACCGAGTGCACGCTGCGCGGGGACGCCGATCCCGGCGAGGTGCGGGTGCAGGTGGGTAGCGAGTACTACGATTACGAAGACCTGGAAGAGCGCTACTGCGACCCCGAGCACCTCTAGCCCTAGCCAGCTCGCGTCAGGGCGGGTCCCGCTGCCCGCTGCTGTTGTCCCCCCAGCATACGATGTGCCCGTTGAAGCTCACACCGCAGGTGTGCTCACGGCCGGCGTCGATGCGCTCCAGCTGATCCTCCAGGAACCACGGCTCGCAGACCTCGTCGCTGCTGTCGTCATCGCAACCCCAGCACTGGACCGCACCGTCAGTGGACAGGGCGCAGGTGTGGCGCTTGCCCGTGGCGATCTGGGCGACGCTGCCCTCGCCGGCAGCCAGGCTCGTGTTGAGATCGTCGGGGACCGAGCACTGGCCGTGGTCGTCCCCCTCGTCGCAGCCCCAGCACTGGATACGGCCATCTGACTTGTTCACGGCGCAGGCGTGGTAGTTCCCCACCGCGATGCGATCCGCCTTCAGGCCAGAGGGGGGATCCCACGGGGCTTCACCCTCGCCCGCCAGGCATTCGATCTCTTTGTTCGTGGTGACGGCACAGGCGTGATCGTCCCCGGCGGCGATCTCGGAGTACTGGCCTTCCAGGATCTTGATGGTTTCGTCGCTGGCAAAGCGCCCCCAGCAGATGGCCTCGTCGCCGCGCAGCCCACAGGCAAATTCGCCGCCGACGCTGACCGAATCCCAGTCACCGGACTCCAAGGTGTCGGCGGTGGGCAACAGGTGCCCCGAACCCCAGCAGGTGAGCTGCCCTCCATCGATGGTGCAGCTGGCGTCCGGGCCGGCGGAGACCGAGCCATACATGGTCTTGTAGGGAGGATCGCACTGCCCCTCGTCGAACTCCGAATCCTCGCAGCCCCAGCACCTCAACCCATTCTCCTGCTCGACGGCACAGCTGTGGTAGCCGCCCGCCGCCACATCGTTCCAGTACTGGGTCTCCGAGACGTACTCCTCGGGCCAGGGTTCGGCGATGCAACCGACCAGCCCGCACAGCGCCACGGCGGCCGCTGGGGCGAAACCATATCGGCGGAGGACCCGCATCAGAACCTCACGCTCAGGGTGGTGACGGGCCCGGGGGTGAGGCCAACAGCGACACCCCGGCGGGGCTGCGTGACGAGGATGATCAGCCCGGCGGTACCCATGGCCACCCCGCCCGAGCCCAGGATCACCCAGGTCAGCTCTGCGGCGCGGGCCTCTTCGTAGTTCACCTTGCCCTCGTCCATGTCGTTGGTGTTGTAGATCAACAGGTCGAAGCCGAAGCACAGCAGGGCGGTGACCCCACCCGTGATCAGCAGGGCTCGCCCGGTGCGACGGCGCTTGAGCAGGACGTCCGTGCTGGCCGTCAGATCGCGCCTGACGGTCTCCTTCTTCCCGACCCCCAGCCGTTTGAGCCGCTTGTGGGCGTCCTTGCGCATGGTGCCGTGAGCGCTGTCATTGGCCAGCACCCCACCCTCCTCGAAGGCGACGAGGAAGGCCTGCAGATCGGCCACCGCCCGCTCGTCCTGGCCCAGGCACTGGGCCATCAGCCCGCTCCAGTACAGAAGCACCGGCTGGGGGTCCACTCCGATGGCATCGTTGAGTTCGCCCCAGATGGCGGCCACCTCCTGGTAGCCCGCCACCGCGCCGCCCACGTCGGCGCCGTAGATCTCCGCGCAATGTTCCACCTGGACCTCGCTGGCGCGGACGGCCAGATCGGCCACGGACGGGGGCTCCGGCGTCCCCTGCGCCACGGCCGCGGCGGGCACCGTGAGGGAGACGAACAGGGTGACCAGGGTCGGGACTCGGCACGTCATGAGGCAAGGATACCGGAGTTGCGCAGCCGCGACACCGAGTCGGGGATCGTGCCCGGGCTCATCTTCGGCTAAAATCTAGTCTCTGGTCTGGCCAGGAGGGCCGGGCAACCCTGTGCGAATGAGGTGATCCGTGACGCTGCGTACCAGGTTTTCGTTCTCGATAGCCTTGTTGATTGCCAGCTGTCTCCTGCTGACCTCCGCCGTCGCCGAGCCGCCGGCCATGGAGAGCCAGCACTTCCACCCCCACGCGGACCGCATGGGCTGGTTCAACACCGAATCGGCCCAGGTACTCGAGCTGTGGCAGCCGGCGTTCGGCGTCTGGGGAAACTACGCCCACAAGCCGCTGGTGCACTACGTCGACGGTGAGCAACGGGACATCATCGTGCGCCACCTGGCGTCGATGAACATCCAGGCGGCCATCGGCTTTGGATTCGCCGATCTAGCGGTGGACGTGCCGATCCATCTCACCGTCGCCGGGGACGGCCTGGAGACCTGGAGTGATCCGGTCAAGGGCACGCTGATGGGCGACATCCGCATCGTGCCCAAGTTCCAGTTCCTCGACCCGGTGGAGCAACCCTCCGGCTTCGGGCTGGGCATCGGCCTGCCGCTGACGCTACCTTCCGGCGACGAAAAGCAGTACGTGGGCCTGGAGACCGTGGCCTTCACGCCCCAGCTGCTGCTGTCCGGCTACAGCGGTCCCTTCCGCCTGGGCGGCAACCTGGGTTACCGGGTCACCAAGGCCAGCGATCTGGGCGATCTGGTGGCGGGCAACGCCTTCCTGTTCTCCGTGGGCCTGTCCGTCGCCCCCGACCCCCACGTGGAGATCACCGGTGAGGTGTTCGGCGACATCCGCACCAACCCGCTGGACAACATGCGCAACAACCCCATCGAATGGCTGGCCGGGCTGACGATCCGGCCCGTCGAGGGGTTGAGCCTCATCTTCGCCGGTGGCACGGCCATCGAGCGGGGCTTCTCCGCGCCGGCAGCTCGCGGCATCTTCTGCCTGGGCTTCGCCCCCATCCCGCGCAAGGACACGGACGGCGACGAGATCTGGGACCGGGACGACGAGTGCCCCGAGCAGCCCGAGGACTACGATGGCTTCGAGGACGTGGAGGGGTGCCCCGACCCGGACAACGACCGGGACGGCATCCTCGACGTCAACGACGCCTGCCCGGACGTCCCCGAGAACTTCAACGATTGGGAGGACGATGACGGCTGCCCCGAGGAGATCCCCGACACGGACGGCGACGGCTATCTGGACACGGAGGACGGCTGCCCGCTGGACGCCGAGGACTTCGACGAGTTCGAGGATGAGAACGGCTGCCCGGATCTGGACAACGATCGGGACAAGATCCTCGACGTGGACGACAAGTGTCCGCTCGAGCCCGAGGTCTACAACAACGTCGAGGACGAGGACGGCTGCCCGGACGAGGGCCGCGTCAAGATCACCAACAAGGAGATCGTCATCCTCGAGAAGGTGTACTTCGACACCGGTAAGTCCACCATCAAGGCCAAGAGCGAGCCGCTGCTGGAGGACGTGGCCTACATCCTCAACATGTTCCCCTACATCAAACTCGTGGAGGTGCAGGGCCATACCGACGACGTGGGCTCGGAGAGCAGCAACCAGAAGCTCAGCGACGCCCGCGCGGGGGCCGTCAAGGAATTCCTGACGGCCCAGGGTGTGGCCGAGACCCGCCTGCTGGCCATCGGCTACGGCGAGACCACCCCCTTGGTCCCCGAGAAGACCTCTGCCGCCCGCGCCGAAAACCGCCGCGTGCAGTTCATCATCCTCGAGCAGATCCTCGAGGAATGGCACGAGCCGGGGGCCGACGGCAAGAAGGTGGACCCGCCCGCGACCCCCACGGACGCCACCCCGGCCGCCGCCACGCCCGCCGTCGATCCGGCGGCCGAGGATCCCCCCGGCCCCAAGGGCCCCAGCGCCGCGCCGGGGACGCCCGAGGAGGGCGCGTCGGAAGGGGAGACGACCCCGGATGCCAAGGAAGAGGACAAGGCTACGGAAGAAGAGACGCCTCACAAGTGGTAAAGCAGCCCGCGGCCGGTTTGGTAGCTACGCCCCGGTCTTTCGCAGGCAAAAATCAAGGGCTGGGGATCTCTAAAAAACAGATCGTTGGGAAGGCGAACACAAGTGAGAAGATGCACAGAATGACTGTTCGCATGCTGGTTCTGTTTTCGTTGTCGTGGTTGGTTCTCGGCCACAACGGATGTGCAACGGAAGACGACGCAGCCGACGATGACACAACAGACGGCTCTTCGAGTCCCGACGACGACTCGGCGGATGACGACGACACAGTCGAAGACGATGACAGCTCGGATGACGACAGCTCAGAAACGGATGCCGATGGAGACGGTTTCCCGGAGGACGTTGACTGTGACGACTCGGATCCCACCGTTCATCCAGGGGCCGTCGAAGGTTGCGACGGCATCGATACCAACTGCGACGGTACGCTCGGCCACCTTGAGATCGACAATGACGGAGATGGTTTCAACGAATGTGCCGACGGTGACTGTGATGACGACGATCCTGATCTGAACCCTGCCGATTTGGATACTGATGGCGAGTCCACATGCGATGGAGACTGCGACGATGGCGACGCACTCATCAACCAGACGGCCGCGGAAATCTGTGGCGATACCAGAGACAACGATTGTGATGGTTGGATGGACTGTGCCGATGGGGCGTGCTCAGCAAGCCCTGATTGCCCTTCCTCAGGGTACGTGTCGGTGACCGCAGGCACTTTCTATATGGGCAGCCCCGTTGGCGAAACGGGTCACGAGTTTGACGAAAACCAGCACTGGGTAACACTCTCAGGCGACTACGACATCGGTATCACAGAGGTAACTCAGCTCGAATTCCTGAACATCATGGGCTGGAATCCAAGCGACTGTAGCTACCCTTGTGGAGATGATTATCCCGTCCAGAATCTGAGCTGGTACGACGCTGTTGCCTACGCCAACCAGCTGTCCTTGAGCGAAGGGTTGGCGCCGTGCATCGAACTATCGGACGTAGAGTGTTCCGATGGTACGACGGTCGGCAATTCGTACATGAGCTGCATGAATTCCACTCAAGAAGGGATCTATTCCGCGGATGTCGCATTCGGCGGCGGTGCGGCCACTCCATACGAATGCGAGTCCTATCGCCTGCCCACGGAAGCGGAATGGGAATATGCCGGGCGCTCACAGGGCGTCGTGACCGATTCATACCCCAACGGCGGCAACCTGTTGTCCGGAGATAACTACAATTGTGACGGCAATCTCCTGCTTGACGACGGCAGCTTATTGGGCGACCAGACATGGTTCTGCGGCAATGCCACATCGTATTTCGAACCGGTCCGCGGCAAACCCTCAAACCCCATCGGCATCTTCGACATGAGTGGAAACGTCCGTGAGTGGTGCCACGACTGGTACGACAACTACCAGCTGAACGTGCAAGACCCCTGGGGACCCGAATCTGGAACCCATCGTATTTGTCGCGATGGGGGTGGGTTCGGGAGGCCAGCCAACATTCGAATAGCGGAACGAGAGTTGTGCACGCCAGGCGCTGCCTTCATCCAGCTCGGCTTCAGGCTCGCACGTTCGGCGCCGTAGGAAGTGGAAAAGGAAGTGTAAGGCTGACTGGGATCAGTGCGGTTGAGGCCGAAAGCTCGCGTGCCAGACCACCCCTGCTGAGTGACCGCAGATCGGCGCCCGAGGGATGCCCTGCTTTGACCGAACGGTGTCAAGACTGCGACGACCCGTGCAGGTGCGCTGGTGTCTCCCCAGGTCTTTGTGCTACTCGTGGCTCGTCATCGACGCCCAGGGAGCGGGTGCGGTGATCAGGGGTGTGCGTACGGCATGGACAACTCGAAGAAACAGCGCGCCAAAAAAACTGCTCGCCGAAGGCCGGACCAGCGCCGAGACTGCCCGGCGATTGGGCATCAGCTCAAAGACGCTGTGGCTCTGGCGCAGGGACGAGGAGTTCTCCAGGGAGCTCGAGGTCATCCGGCGGCAGCTGCGGGACTCGCTGAGGGAAGAGATCAACGCTGGAGCGGCCGAAGCGATCACGCTGTTGCGCTCGACCGTCAACGATCCAGCCGAGTCTCCGGAGGTCCGAGTCCAGGCTGCGTCCATCCTCGTCGAAAGGGCGAACCTCGGGACATCTCGCAAAACGGATCACGAGGTCACGTCGGCAACCGATCAAGGATTCAAACTCGAGCACCTGACACCGGCACAGCTCACCGCGCTGAGAGCCTGCCCGGATGGGCTGGTGGGGATTCCCAGCGTGGATGATCCCGATGACTCCGAGGAGATCGACGAGCTTCCGTCCGGCTTCTACGAGATGGTGCAGGAGATCGGGTACTTCTCCAGCACCAAGCCCGACAACGATTCTTCGGTGAACTAGCCAAACAGGGTCTGAGGGGCGCGCTGGGCTACGGCCGGCGGCGCAGTCCAGCCACGATTCCGAGCAGGGCCAACAGCAGCAAGGACGGCACACCGGAGAGCCGGCCGGTGTGGCTGGCCACGCAGTCGCAGCCGCCGCCGATCTCGCCGAACTCGAACTCCTCGGGTACCTCTTCGGCACACTCCGAGTCCTCCTCATCGGTCAGGCCGTCGCAGTCGTTGTCGATGCCGTCGTCACAGATCTCCGTGCCACCGGGGTTGGCGCCCGCTTCGTCGTCGTCGCAGTCCCCCTGGCACGAGTTGTAGCCGTCACCGTCCACGTCATCGAGGTTGGCGTCCGGATCGTCGTCGTCGCAGTCCCCGTCGCAGGTGGTGTAGCCGTCGCCGTCCATGTCGGCGAGGTTGAGCCAGTCGACGGTGTCGTCGCAGTCCCCGTCACAG
>CAZDDH010000138.1:0-22801 GCA_964504165.1 uncultured Rickettsiales bacterium
ATGACAGCCAGGGTTCGACGGACGTGGACGGCGACGGCTACACGGCGGACGAGGACTGCGACGATGGGGACGACACGATCCATCCCGGTGCGGACGAGATCCCCTACGACGGCATCGATCAAGACTGCGACGGCGCGGATCTGACCGATGTGGACGGCGACGGCTACGACGGGACGGATGGCGGCGGGGACGACTGCGACGACGAGGACGACACGGTCCACCCGGGCGCCGAAGAGCAGTGCGACGAGATCGACCACGACTGCAACGGGGACACGACCCAGGATCTGGACGGCGACGGCGCCGACACCTGCGACGACTGCGACGACGACAACCCGTACGTCTTCCCGGGGGCCGACGAGGGTTGTGACGGGCTGGATACGGACTGCGACGGCATGATCCCGCCCATCGAGGAGGACGTGGACGGCGACGGCTACCGCCCCTGTGAGGGCGACTGCGACGACGGGGATGCCACGGTCTTCCCCACAGCCGAAGAGGTCGCTTACGACGGCATCGACAACGACTGCCAGGACGGTGACCTGACGGACGTAGACAACGACGGCTACGACTGGGATGGCGTGGGCGGCACGGACTGCGACGACAACGATCCGGGCATCCACCCGGGAGCCCAGGAACAAAATGGCGACGGCATCGACAGCAACTGTGACGGCAGCGACGACGCGGCGCTGGGCGACAACTGCTACACCGACGCCAACGTGCTGACCAACCCCGGCAGCGTCAACTACACGCTGGACAACGCCGACGCCACCAATGGGCCGGCCGGCCCCAATCACTATTTCGACGACATCGAGTTCGAGGCCTACGCCGGGGAGTGGATCAACCTGGAGATGGTGGACAACAGCTACGGCCTCGACCCGTACATGTATCTGCTGGATCCCCTGTGCCAGGTCATCGGCGAGGACGACAACAGCGGCGACAACGACGACGCCTATCTGGAATACAACATCCAGTACGACGGCATCTATACGGTCATCGCGACGTCGGTGAACGAATGGGAGAGCGCCGCCTACGAGCTATGGCTCTGGTAGGTCAGCCCTTCATCTGCAGGTTTTCCGCGTGGACCTGCGCCGCACCCCGCTTCCCGCTCTCCGCCGAGTTGGTGGCGTAGCAGTAGACACACCCCCGCGGGCAGGTGTCGTAGGCGCCGATGTCCACCGAGGCTCGGCACCCGCACCCCTTGCGCGTGGGGCGGGCCGGCAGGCGCACCGGCCGGCCGAGGATACGTTCGATGCGCCGGTCGGCCCGGCACGGGGCGCCGGGGAGCCGGGGTCCGGTCCGTTCGGCCTCACAGCACAGCGCAGGTTGGATCCCCCGGGCCTCCAACGCAGCTGCCATCCCCAGCAACAGCTCCCCGTCACGAGCCGGATCCTCCGGCAGCAACGACTCCCCTGCAGCGGCCAGCGCCGGCAGCAAGTTACGTTCCGTCTTGCGGTACAGGTCCACCAGGCTGATCACGCAGGTGTCCGTCGTGCCCACCAGCTCGGCCGCCAGGGTGGCCACCCGCTCCAGGTGATAGGCCGGCGGAGTCGCCGTCGTGAGGATCACCGGGTCGTACCGCCACACGACCGTGTGATCCCCGTGGTCGGAGCGGATGCAACGCAGGGTGTCCAGCACCCGTGCCAGCGGCGGGTTCCCGGGCTCCAGGAAAGACGGGTAGCCGTTGAGGGTCACCTGGACGTAGAACCGGTATCCCTCCTTCGCCAGCTGCCGCAATGGCACCACCATGGGCGACGGATCCCGCGTCCACAGGGCTATCGCGAGGACGGCTCCGGGGCGCAAATCCACCCGCCGGATCCCACCGCCGAAGGGATTGCGCACGTCGCAGGCCCCCTCCTCGAGGCGCCGCATCAGCCAGCGGTGATGGAAGGCCGGTATATCCGACCGCCTGCTGGCAGATATCACCTGCGGGACCGGCTCGTCGATGGGGAGGGCAGTCTGACGGGCGGTGTCGCTCATGGCGTTCACCCTGTGTACCACGCCGCATCCAGACACAGTTTCATTCGTGCGTTTTCGGAATTATACCCAGCTGCAGGGTCGAACCCTTGATCCTGGCATTGGATCGATGGATCATTCCTTGAACCATTCAACCAGAGGTCCGGCATGAAGATCCAGGAGATCCAGCGCAAGGGGCTCGCCGATGTCATCGGCGATCAGCTGCGCGATGGGATCCTCAAAGGTGAGCTTGAACCTGGGGACCGGCTGCCCCCGGAGAGGGAGCTGGCCCAGCGGTTTGGCACCAACCGCAACACGTTGCGCGAGGCCATCCGCGCCCTCGAGGCCCAGGGCTTGGTGCGGGCACGGCAGGGGGACGGAGTCCGGGTCCTGGACTACGAGGAGACCGGCGATTTCGGGTTGCTCCCCCAGCTGGTGCGGCTGGCCCCAACGGAGCAGCGAGAGTTCCTCTTCGGCGACCTGCTACGGGTTCGCCGCACGGTCTGTGTGGAGGCGGTGGTGCTGGCAGCCGAGCGGGCCACCACCGAGCAGGTCCAGCACCTGCATGTGCTCATCCAGCAGCAGCGGGACAACGACGGTGATCTACTGTCCACCGTGCAGACGGACGTCGCCATCTACCGCGCGCTGGTGGACGCCTCCCGGAGCCTGGTCAGCCGGCTGCTTTTCAACACCCTGGAGCGGGTGGTGGGGCAGTTCGTGCTGATGTTTCCCCAGATCATCTGGTTCGCGCCGGACTACCTGGACCGCATGTCCGAGGTGGTGGACGCCATCGGCGACGGAGACGCAGAGACCGCCGCAAAAACCTTCGAGACCCACCTGCGCAACAGCGACCGAGAGCTGCTCAAACGCATCACCGATGGTTGAGCCGCCGGGCGTAGCCAGGCCCCGTGCCCGTGCCCGTGCCCGTGCCCGTGCCCGTGCCCGACAAGAGTTATCGCTCCCTACACAGCCGTGAATCCCCACCACAAAACATTCTATGAGCGTAGTTCAATGGGTAGATTCTGGTGGGAATTCCAGAGATCTACCGGGCACCGGCCTGCGGCCTGGGCACGGGCACGGGCACGGGCACGGGGGGAACGTTTACGCGTGGCGCCAGTGGCTCCAGTGCGCGGCACGCTCCCGGGGTGATATAGTTTCCCCATGGATGCCGTTCACCTGAGTGCTGGCGATACCCTGTTCCAGGATGGAGACGAGGGCGAGCTGCTGTACGTGGTCTCGCGCGGAGAACTGGCGGTGACCAAGGAGGTCAACGGCAAGGAACAGGAGATGGCCGTGTTGCCGGCCGGCTCCTTCGTCGGGGAGCTGTCCCTGCTCAACGGCGAACCCCGCAGCGCCACGGTCAAGGCGCGCACGGACTGTGTCTTGCAGGTCTACGACCGGCCTACCCTGGAGACCCTGCTGCGCAACAACCCATCGGTGGCCATCCGGCTGGTATACGAGCTGGCCAACCGCCTGCAGCGTTCCAATCGGCTCCTCGCCGAGCTGAAGCTCCAGCTGGAGAACGAGTCCTGAAACGTCCTCTTCCGTTGCCTTCATGGGTGCTGATCGTTGCCGGTTGCTGCCTGTTGGGGGGGTGCCTGCCGCCCATGATTCCAGCCCTCGACGGCGCCGTCCTCGACACGCTCGAGGCCAGCAACCGCGCCAGGCTAGACGACGTACGGTCACGCCTGCTGGACCACGAGCCCGGCGAGCTGGCTCTGATTTACGTCAAGGCCGCCTTCCCGGTGAACCGTCGCGGGGTCCGCGACGAATACCTGTGGGTCCAGGTGGTGCGTTGGGACGACAAGCAGGTCGAGGGAATCCTGGTCAACGAGCCAGGGCATTGTTACAACCTGCACGCCGGTATGTTCGTCCAGTTCGGGCCGGAGCGCATCATCGATTATCAGGAGAATCGAGCGGACGGTCAGCACTCCGGCAATGCGCTGCAAGCATTGATGGACGGTTCACTGACCCGCCCGTCCGACCTGGTCACCCATCCCCCCGAGACGCGCTGAGAGGTCACCGTGAAGTTCCAAGAGAGTCCCCTCAAGGATCTGTACCGGGTGGGTCTTTGGTTCGGTGTCCGGCCCAGCTTGCGAGCCCTCCCCCCGGGGTACGAATTCGAGGTCTTCCGGGCCCTGGGCCGCCAGGCCAGCCGCGTCTCCACGGGCACCCGCGCCCAGCTTGATGACAACCTGGCCCGCGTCTTCCCGGCGGGGCCGGAGCGGGAGGCGCTGCTACGCAGCATCTTCGAGGAACACTTCTGCACCCAGTACGTGAGCTTCACGTTCCCTCGCATCGATGACTCCACCCGCCGGCAGTACATCCGTATGTCCGGCGTGGAGCATCTGCAGCGAGCGATGGCGGACGGCCGCGGTGCCGTGCTGGCTCACCCCCACATGGGCTGCGCCCAGCTCCCCCACTTCGACCTCGCTGCCCGGGGCTACCGGATGATGCAGATCGGCGGCGGCGGCCACAATCTGGTGTTCAGCCGTCTCGGCACGCGGGTGGCCCGCAAACGTGTGGCGCTGGAAGACCTGATCCCCGCCGAGCTCGTCGATGGGCGCGCCTTCGTTCGACCGGTGCTGCGGCACCTGGAAGAAGGTGGCCTGGTGCTCACGGCCATCGACGGCACCGGCAGCGGCGAGGAGATCGGACGCCGGGAGGAACGGACCGTCCTCGGGCAGCGCTTCCGCATCCCCGTCGGGCCCGTGTATCTGGCCCGGCGCAGCGGCGCCGCGCTGTTGCCGCTGGTGGTCGTCCGCCGGACGGACGGCCCGGGGTATGACGGCATCATCTCCCCGGAGATCCCGGTTCCCCGGACGCCCATGCGCAAGACCCTGGCGTGGGGTGCCGATCTGATGGCCATGCTCCTCGACGAGTGGCTGTCGGCTCTCCCGGGTGAGTGGGATTTCTGGGATGAATTCCACGACGGTCCGGGAGGACTGCTGGTGGGGGATTGACCGCTTCGGTGGACCGCAGCCCTTGTCGCCACCTAAGATGATCATCCACGAGGAAAGGGGCGGACTGGATGCAAACGAACGGGGTATCTCACACCGCCCGCTTCGGGCCATTCCTGATTGTCCAGAAGATCGGTGAAGGTGCCATGGCCAAGGTCTATCTGGCCCGCCACACCGACCCCAGCTATCCCCACCGGGAGGTTGCACTGAAGGTTCTGCGGCGGGAGTACTCGCAGCAGCAAGACGTGCTGCAGCTGCTCAAGCGCGAAGCGCTCATCGGCCAGAAGATGCGGCACCCCAACGTGGTGGGTACCCTGGAGTTCGGCGAGTTCGACGGCATGCCCTACCTGGCCATGGAGTACGTGCAGGGGGTCACCGTGCAAAACCTGCTCGAGCTGGTGGAAGACGACGGCGTCGGCCTGCCGCCCGAGCTTGCGGCCTGCCTGTTGGTCCAGGTCTGCGAAGGTCTCAGCTACGCCCACAGCCTGCGGGACACCACCGGCAAGAACCTGGGCGTGGTTCACCGGGACCTCAAGCCCGGTAACGTCATCGTCTCCCTGGCCGGTGTGGCCAAGGTGATGGATTTCGGGGTGGCCAAGATCAAGCGTTACGGCGGCACCATGACCAGCGCCCGGACCACCCGCGGCACGCCGGCATACATGAGCCCGGAGCAGGCCTCGGGCATGCCGCTGACCCACAAGTCAGACATCTTCGCCACCGGGCTGATGGTCTACGAGCTCGTCACGGGCTACAAGCCTTTCATCGCCGACAACCTCAACGACCTGCTGCGTAAGATCCAGGACGCCGACGTGACGGGGCTGGCCGAGGAGCTCGATGCCCATACCCCCGGGCTGGGCCGCATCTTCAAGCGATGCATCGACCTGGACCCGGTACGACGGTATCCGGACGCCCGCTGGATGAAGGATGACCTCGAGTCGTTGTTCCCTCCCGACACGATCATCCCGCCCCCCACCCGCGGGGACGGCGATCAGACCCAGTATTACGAGATCGACGATGGCGACCAGACCTCCCCAGCCGAGGTTCTGACCGAAGCCCCGATGCCCGCACCACGGATGCTCTCCGCCGACATGGAGAACGACATCGATGAGCCGGAGCTGAGCGTCGAAGAGAGCGTCGAGCAGAGCCTCGAACAGGAGATGGAGAGCCTGGACGAGGCGGTCTTGGAGTCGATCCCGGATCTGGATCTGGACGACGAAAGTGTCCCGGAAGTGGACCTAGGGGCCCCCGTTTTCCTGGAGATGAACCCGCGGCCTGATCCCAGGGTACCGGGTGCCACGGATACACTGAGCCACCTGACTCAGTTCCTCGTCGAAGTGGAGAACTAGGGGGCTCGAAGCGGGCCGGGGGAAGAAGGACGCGGGATCAGATAGCTTCCGGATCGATGGCCTCTACCGCGGCCTCGTCGACGACCACGTTGAGGATCTCCTTCTTCTCATCCATGTAAGCGGTGATGGAGTCACGCTCCAGGGTGCGGACGATGCGCTTCTCGACCTCCTCGAAGGGGATCTCTTCGCGCTTGCCGGTGACCTTGATGATGTGCCAGCCGAAGCGGGTCTTGATGGGGCCTACCACAGAGCCGAGTTCGGCACCGAAGGCCGCTTCTTCGAACTCCGGCGCCATGCGGCCGCGGTTGAAGTAGCCTAGGCTTCCGCCCTTGACCTTGCTGGCGCGGTCTTCGGACAGCTCCTTGGCCAGCGTGGCGAAATCCTCGTCCGCGTCGACCCGCTTCTTGGCCTGCTTGGCCTTGCCCTCGTCTTTGATGAGGATGTGGCTGGCCTCGACCTGCTCCTTCTTGTAGTCGTCGATGTGCTCCTGGTAGTACGCGCGGGAGGCCTCCTCGTCGGCGGCGCTCTCGCGGATATCCAGCACCAGACGCTGGGCCAGGTAGCCGTCGGTGGCCTGCTTCATCGCCAGCTTGTCGCGGACGGTGTCCCCGAAGCCAGCCTCCTTGGCGGAAGCGGCGAGGGCCTTGTTGAGGGCCATGCGCTCCAGCATGTCCGTGCGGCCTTCGGGAGTCTTGAAGCGGACCCGCTGCCGTTCGTTGATGGACGCCAGGAACGCCTCGACCTCGGCCTGCGTGATGACGCCACCTTCGAAGGTGGCCACCTGCGGGCTGTTGTCGGCGATTTTTTCCTCGCCGGCGGGAGTGTTGCATGCGGCCAGAACGCCAAAGGTGACCAGGATGACTGCGATGATCAAGGTGCGCATATTCTGCTCCTCCAGTAATTCATCATTGAGCCGGATGTGGTTAGCACGATGCCGCAAAAAAGGAAACCTCTACCTCGTAGAAGGAACCTCCGTCGCCCCCTCCAATGCCTTTAGTTCCGGGGCATCGGGGTGACGTTCGAGGGCTGTGCCGAGAGCTTGTGTCGCGTCCTCGTCCTGCCCCATCGCTCGCAGGGCCCTCACCAGCACGGCCGCTGCATCCGCCCGGTTCCCGCCGGCCGCACGATCGGCGCGCTGGGCATAGTGGATGGCGAGCCGGGGTTTGTAGTGATCGTCCGCATCCGATCGCAGATAGAATTCGGCGGCAAGGATCAGCAGTTCCACGTCGTCCGGGTGGTGTTCGAGGCCCTGGCGGAACGCGGTCTGGCACGCCGCGTCGTCCTGCGCCGCGGTAGCCGTCCGAGCCTCATCGAGGGCGGCGGCGGGCGATTTGCCGCAACCGAACGCCCACAGAAGGACCGGCCCGCACCACACCAGGCCCAGGAGGGCAACCATCGGAACGGACTGCGCTTGGTGTCTCACTTGAGCGTCTGGATACCCAGGGCGGTATGGAAGGACACCCCTGCGAACTGTTGGGCCCCCGCAAACCCCAGCGTCGGTCCTACGGCGGCCTTGAAGAACACCGTACTGCGGAAGCTCGCGTCGAACTCGAGCCCCAGGTCCAGCAGGATCGGCCACTCGATCCAGTAGCCTCCCCGGGTGATCAGGAACCATACGGCGATCGGGCTCTCCACCCCCAAGATCAGACTGAACTGGCGACCCAGGTCGATGGATGACGCTACACCGAAATTGAACACCGGGGCCATGCGGATATCGACGCTCTTGCTCCGTCCCCAGCGCAGATTCTCGTACACGCCCCGGCTGCCGCCGAAGATCCCAATCAGCGCCCCCGGTTCGAACCGGAAGGAGGTCACCGCGCGCCCATGGATGCCCATCAATGTCTTGGTCGCCAGCGCCACGTGGAAGGTCAGCGGCCAGACATTCACATTGGTCTGCAGGCCAATCGTGCGCTTGCCGGTGGCCTTGA
Source organism: uncultured Rickettsiales bacterium (assembly GCA_964504165.1). Classification (GTDB taxonomy): domain Bacteria; phylum Myxococcota_A; class UBA796; order UBA9615; family CAYRNR01; genus CAZDDH01. The sequence continues at coordinate 8,185 of CAZDDH010000138.1, forward strand.
AGCTGTACTGATACCCCACGTACGGGAAGCCGATATAGAACTCGTGGGCCTGCTCACCGGGGTTGAGCTGCTCCCCGCCGATCATGGAGGTCGCACCCGCGGGTTTGACAGCGGCCAAGGCCACCAGCAGCACCGCACAGAGACCAAACTGCAGGATGGGGGAACGATGCGCCATGGACGTCCTTCCGGGGTCAACGAGGGCCATGGTAAGCCATTGCGAGGCGCCGGAGCAACGGGAGGGGAGCGGCGGGAGCGGCGCGGTCAGTTGCGGGGTCTCGGCCTCGGCGCGCGCCCCTTGGCGTGCACGCTCGCGGCAGGGTGCGGCGATGGGGAGCCCGGCAGTTCCACCCCGTCCTCCGGGCCTCGGGCGGCACCCGGAGCATCGTCCCGTGACGCCACGCCGCCCGATCGCAGGTTGCTCAACGTCAGCTCGACCCGTCGGTTCACGTCGCCAGTGCCGTCGTAGAACAAGCTGACGATGGGGGCACCCAGTTCCTCTTGCACCTGCCGCAGCACGCCGGATGTCAACGCACCGGGCATGCAGGTGAAGGGGGCACAATTGACGACCATCGCGGCGCCGTCCTCGATGAAACGCCGGGCCCGGCCGATGGTGAGGATCGTCTCCCCCTCGAAGGCTACCGGGATGTAGTCCTCGCCCGTCTCCAGGACCTCGCCCATCGGCGGTTCATCCCGGTGGTTCAGAAGGGATCCGGCCGCCTGGTAGATGCGGTGTTCATCCCGCTCCATCGTCCGGTTCTTGAGCTGGGCGACGATCCAACCCCAGGGCTGGCGAGCATCCCCCGCGTTGCGGATCTGCATGGCGGCCGTGTACAGCACCCACTCGGAGACCGGGGCCAGCCAGGCCTCCCCGCCGGAGCGCTCGATGGCCCCGATCACATCCTGATTGCAGAAGGTGTTGGAGCGCACGTAGATCTCGCCGACGATACCGACCAGCGGGCGCTCCTCCCCCGTCACCGGTACCCGCTCCAGACGCCTCGCGGCGCGGCGCACGATGGGCAGGACGTCCCGGCTGTGCTCCAGAGCCTGCTCCAGGTCACCGCAGGCGTCCTCGATGATGTCGTCCACCCGGCCGGCCTCACGTTCGTAGGGGCGGACCCGGCAGCGGAGCTTGAGCAGGACGTCGCTGAGCACGATGGCGCGCCACAGCTTGAACTGCAGGTCCGTACCCACGCCGTTGTAGGTGTCGTGGGAACCGGGGGAGACGATGAACAGGTCCTCGGCGCCCACACGGTTGAGCGCCAGGCGCTGCAGCAGGTTGTACTGGCCGAACCGGCAAGGTCCCGCCGCCGTCGGCATGAACAGGGCGTGTCGGTCCGGCGTCTCCCCCGAGTCCTCCAGCGCCTGGAGCAACGCCCCGAGGGTCGCGGGAGCCGGCAGGCACTCCGTGCCCCGGCACAGTTCTTTGCCCCGCTGGAAGGCCGCCTCCGTCTCCGGCGGCAACGCCCGGGCGTTGTAGCCTGCAGAGCGGAAACCGGCGGCCATCATCCGCCCGCCGAAGATATGCATCGGCGGCAACCACAGCGTGCGGTCGCCCAGCTGGTCCATGGGGCCGCTGGGGGGGGCAACCTGGGGCGGCTTGACGAGCTCCGGGCGTTCCTCGTCCAGCACATCGGTGAAGGCTTCGATACGGGTCAGGTACCCCCCGTCCGAGCCGTGCTCGTCCAGCTCCAGCACCAGGTAGGGGTCCTCCCCCATCACCTGCTCCAGGTAGGTCAGCACGAAGGAATCGGGCCCGCACGAGAAGTTGGTGAAGCACACGGCGTGCATCTTGGGTTCGTCCCTGACGAAGCGAGCGGCCTCCAGGATCCGGCGGCCGGACCACCAAAACATGTTCTTGAAGCCCGGGCCCAACGTGTCGTGGTCCAGCGGCAGCAGATCCTGCGGCAACACCATCCAGCCGGACTCGGCCATCTTGCGGGGCAGCGCCACGTTGGCGCCCTCGTCGTACAGGTTGTAGCCGCGGCCCAGCAGCACGATGGCGTGGTCGCCGCTCTCCCGCAGATCCGCCAGCGCCTGCTGCCCGATCTCGATGCACTCGGCGCGGAATTCCACCAGCGCCTGCTTGGCCTGCTGCCAGGCCCAAGCCACCTGATCGCGGCTCACACCGAGGGCCGTGCCCAGGTGCTGGTACAGCTCCCGGGTTACCTGGGCGTCCGGCCATTGCAGGTCGACGGCCGGGGCCAGGAAGTGTTCGGTGGTGATCCCGCAGCCGGAACAGGCGGCCTTCACCGCCGCCGTCTGGGCGATGTTCAGCGGGCACAGGTGGGCCGACGTGGTCTCCTCCGGATCATAGCTCTCGCCGATGACGAACGGCTGGAACACAAAATCGACCCGGTCGTCGCACAACAGCTCCACGGCGTGGCCGTGAGCCAGCTTCATCGGATAGCAGTAGTCCGAGCCGGACATACGGATGCCCGTCGCCGAGATCTCCGCGTTGGTCTTGGAGCTCAGCTTGACCCGGCATCCCAGCGCCTCGAGCAGGGTACGCCACATGGGAGCCTGGTCGAAGGTCCCCAGCGCCCGCGGCAGGCCCACCAGCGGGGCTCCGGCCGGCGGCTTGGGGCCACGGCTGCGCATCCAGGCCTTGTGACGCGCCTCCAGTGGACGGATGCCGTCCGGCCGCTTCATGCGGTGTTCTTCCGGATCACGGCCGCACAGGTACCCCCACGAGGGCTGCTCCAGATCCCCCTCGATCTGGGCCGTGGTGATGGTGCAATAGTTGTTGCACAGCTTGCAGGTCTCGCGTTCCAGCGAGACCGAACGCCGCGCCAGATCCAGGCCGCGGAAGCCCGAGTCGGGCCAGCCACGGGACTCCATCTCCCGAACGGCCAGAAGCGCGGATCCGTAGGCCCCCATCTGGTGGCACAGGGGGGAGACCACCACCTCGACACCGAGCAGATTCTCGAAGGCAGCGACCAGGCCGCGGTTGCGCGCGGTGGCTCCCTGGAAGCTGATACGGGTGCTGGAGCGGCGACGGTTGCCCACCACCCGGTTGAGGTAGTTCTGCACCACGGAATACAGCACCGCGGCCATCACCTCGTCACGCATGTAGCCCTGGCGCAGCAAGCGATGCACGTCCTGCTCCATGAACACCGTACAGCGGTCCGACGTCACCGGGGGGGCGATGCCCTCCACCGCGGCTCCCACGCCGGCGATGGGGAAGCCCAGCTTGATCGCCTGCTCCTCCACGAACGAGCCGGTGCCGGCCGCGCACACGTAATTCATGTTCACGTCCCGCAGGAATCCTCCACGCACGTCCATGAACTTGGCGTCTTGGCCCCCGATCTCGAAGATCGTCTCCACGTCAGGGTCCACTGCCCTGGCGCCGGAGACGTGGGCCGAGATCTCGTTGACCGCCAGATCCGCGCCGATGACCTGCCCCACCATCTTGCGGCCGGAGCCGGTCGTGGCCGCGGCGACGACCTGGAACACGGTGTTGTACTTGTCCCCGAAGGCCTGCAGCGTCTTGAACAGGCGCTGCGTCGCCCCGATGGGATCGCCGGAGGTCCTGCAATACAGGTCCACCAACACCTCACCGTCGGGGGACATCACCAGCGCCTTGGTGCTGGTGGAGCCGATGTCGATCCCCATCGCCACGCGCCGGGTTCCCCCCGGGAAGGCCACATGGCGGCGCACCTCCGTGCCGTGCTCGTCCACGTACTCCTCGAGGACCGCCATCGACGGATAGGTGGAGCGCACTAGCTTGAGTGGGGGCCGCCGGTGAGATTCCTTGGCCTCCGGCACGTAGTTCTCCAGCGTCGTCCAGTCGGCGGGCTCGGCCCCCTCGCCCCTGGCCACCAGCGCGGCGCCGGCGGAAGGGAGCAGGTGGGCGTCGTCGGCCTGACGGAAATCGTCTCCCAGACGCTCGTGGAGCCAGCGCTGGACCTCCGGATTGCGCGACACACCGCCGATCATCACGGTAGGCCCGGTGAGCGGACGGCCGCCCCCCAGGGTCTGCAGGATCGTACCCACCAGCCCGCAACACAGGCCGGACCAGTTGGCCTCGGGGCCATATCCTTCTTGCTGCCGGTGGATCAGGTCGGATTTGGCGAACACCGCGCAGCGGGTCGCGATGGTCGGCGGATCGGCGACGCCACCGAACCGTTCGATGTCCTCCAGCGTCAGGCCCAGCCTGCGGGCCTGTTCGTCCAGGAAGGAGCCGGTACCGGCGGCACACAGGGAGTTGGAGGTGTACTCCTGGAGCTGACCGTCTTCATCCATGGTGATGCGCGCCAGGCTGCCGCCACCCACGTCCAAAATGTTGCGCACGCGGGGCCCATGCTCTCGCACCCCACGGATGGCCGCGCGGATGGGATCCACGCCCAGGCCCACACCCTGATCGGTGACGATGCTGGACAGCGGCCCGGTCACGCCGATGGGCAGCTCGGCCGGAACCCCCGACTCTTCGAGCAGCGATCGCAACACGGCGACGGGACGCCCCTGATGCTCGCGGCTGCCCACGTGCCACCCACCCGACGGATCGATCCAGACCAACTTGACGTACAGCGAGCCGATATCGACGCCGAGCTGGCCCACGGATAGGTGGGCGCTCGTGTAGCGTGGTTTTCCTGCGATTGCGTTCATCGGTGCGTATCCTCCCGCGGAAGTAGAATAGACTGACGTGTCAGTCTATTCAGCTGGATGCTATCTTCATCCACTCCCATGTCAAGAAAAACCCGTCGTGGGGACCGTACTTGCTGCTACGCTTGCCATCGATGACGGCAACGCCGACCAAGGAGAGTCTACTCATCCGCCCTTCAACCCACATGCGGGTGATTCTATTCACCGTCCTGTTGCTGATCGTTTCCCTGGCGGCGCCCAGCGCCATGGCCCAGAAGAAGCGCAAGTGGGGATCCGTCGATTTCAGGCTGGCCGAGGAGGGCGCCCATGCCCTCGAGCGCGTGGGCCATCAAGCGGGCGTGACCAGCCAGTACCAACGATTCAAGGACGGGGTGCTGATCACGGACAAGGAGAGCTTCACCCTCCACGAAGACACCCTCGATGATCACGACGTGTTCCGCGTCGAGGTAGAGCGCTGGGACGACTCGGCGCAGGAGATCGGGCAACACACCGTCTTCCTGGACGCCACAACCTTGCGGCCGCTCATCGTCCGCCACCGGGAGCCCGGTTCCCGCACCTGGACCGAGATCAGCTACGAGCGCAAGGAGGCGGTGGCCACGAGCGGTGGGACGACCTCGGACACCTTCAAGACCAAGGACGACACGGTCGATTTCGTCACGCTCCAGCTGTTGCTGCTGAAGTTCTTCGAGGACGTGGACCGCATGCGGTTCTCCTTCCTCGAGGACGGCTCGCTGTACCACTTCCATGCCAGCCTCAAGGATGTGGAGACCGTGGTGCTGGAGTCCGGCAGCTACGAGACGTTGCACGTGGTGTGCGGTATGCGCGGGACCTGGGCCCACTTCTCACCCAAGCTCCACTACTGGGTTGAGGCTTCGCCCCCCTACCGGCTGATCCGATTCCAGGTCAAACGCGAGGTCGTCGAACTGGTCGAGTAGACGCGGTTGCCGCCACGCTCCACAGACCATAGGCTTCTCCGGTCCGCTCCGGTGCGGTGTCGAGAGGGTGTTCCATGTCGGCGATCTGGCTGGTTGTGCTGAGCCTGGTGGGGTTCTCGGTGGCCTACGTGTTCTACGGGGGCTTCCTGTCGCGGAAACTGGGCCTCGATCCCGGTCGCAAGACCCCAGCACACACCCTGCGCGACGACGTGGATTACGTGCCGGCCAAGCCGGCCGTACTGATGGGGCACCACTTCGCCTCCATCGCCGGCGCTGCGCCCATCATCGGGCCGGTGACGGCGGCCGTGTTCGGCTGGATGCCCGTATACATCTGGATCGTGCTGGGGGGCATCTTCCTGGGGGCGGCCCACGATTTCATGTCCCTGGTGGCCAGCATCCGGCATGAGGGCAAGTCCATCGGCGAGGTGGTGGAAGAACACCTGGGGCCGGCGGGCAAGACCTTGTTCCTGTTGTTCGCTTGGTCGGCGCTGATCCTCGTCATCGCGGTGTTCGCCGACGTAGTGGCCTCCACCTTCGTCAAGCGGCCGGCGGTGGCCACCTCATCCCTGTGGTTCATCGGGTTGGCGATCCTGTTCGGGCTCGCGATCCACAAGCTCCGGGCCCCCTTGTGGGCCGCTACCCTCGTGGGGGTCGTGCTGTTATTCGCCGGCCTGGTGGTGGGCGCCAAGCTGCCGCTGGACGTGGCGGCCATGGTGGGGGGCGGTATCGAGGACCCGGAGGCGTTCAAGGCGGCCAAACGCATCTGGCTGTGGATCCTGTTCGGCTATGTGTTCGTGGCGTCGGTGACCCCGGTACAGGTGCTGCTCCAGCCCCGGGACTACCTCAACTCGTTCCTGCTCTACGGCCTGATGATCCTGGGCCTGGTGGGCATCTTCGTGGCTAACCCCACAGTCGACCCCGCCGAGTTCTCCGCCTTCACCGGGTGGACCCATCCCAAGCTGGGCCACCTGTTCCCCGTGCTGTTCGTCACCGTCGCCTGCGGCGCCATCTCCGGCTTCCACTCGCTGGTGGCGTCGGGCACCACCGCCAAGCAGCTGGATCGGGAGCCGGACGCGCGCCCGGTGGGCTACGGCGCCATGCTGGTGGAGTCGTTGCTGGCGATCCTGGCGCTGGTGGCCGTGGTGACCATGACCCGCGCCGAATACGGCAGCTTCTTCAAGGCCGGCGGCGGCGGCCCGGTGGAGGCGTTCTCGTCGGGCCTGGGCAGCTTCATCTCCGTGCTGGGTATCCCCGAGGAGGTGGCCATCAGCTTCGTGGCCCTGGCCGTGAGCGCCTTCGCGCTGACCTCCCTGGACACCGGCACCCGGCTGGCGCGGTTCTCCTTCCAGGAGTTCTTCGAGGGCAAGGACAACACGCGCAAGTCCCTGCTGGCCCGCAACCGTTTCCTCGCCACCGCCATCTCCATCGCCCTGGCCATGGCGCTGGTGTTCCTGGAGACCACCAACCCCACCACCGGCGCCACGGTCTCCTCTTGGAAGATGATCTGGCCCATCTTCGGCTCGGCCAACCAGCTGCTGGCCTGCCTGGCCCTGCTGGCCATCTCCGTGTGGCTGGCCCGCCGGGCGCGAGCCAACTGGTTCGCGCTGGTGCCGATGGTGTTCATGTTCTCGGTGACCATGACCTCGCTGGTCACCCTGGCGGGCAAGAACCTGGGCGCCGGCGGCAACACCGCGCTGGGGGTGGTCTCGATCCTGCTGTTCGTGCTGGCGTACCTGCTGACGATCCAGGCGGTCGCTACGCTGTGGAAGGTCTACGCAGCGCGCTGAGGGGAGGGCGCTCGCTGGCCTATCAGGGCGTGTAGTTGTTGGCCTGATCCAGGGCGTCCCAGTGCCCCGTGTCCGTACCGTCGGGCATGGCCAGGATGGTCATGTCCGAGTCCAGGTAATAGGCTGTGGGCCAGCCGTAGACCAGATACTTGGTAGACACCTCGCCGCCGTTCTCGTCGGCCAGTACGGGGATGGCGTGGTGGGAATAGTCCGACTCCCAGTCTTCCAGGACATCGAGGCTGGGGTCGCTGCCATTGCCGTCCTGACCCAGCACGGTCACCCAGTACATGTCGCCGTCGTCGATCATCTGCTTGACGTTGGGCCAGTACTCGTTGAACCCGTAGCTGTCGTCGCCGGCGAGCCAGCTGGACAGGCCGTTACAAGGCCCACACCACACGGCGGAGATGTCCATGATGATGGGCTTGCCGTGGCCGGCCATGTCGTACAGATCGAAGGTGTCGCCCCACTGATCCATCAGCTGGAAACGGGCCATCTGCTCGCCTACCGCGGCCACACCATCCGCCACCGACGGGCCGCCCAGGGCGTCCTTGTCCGGGTTGTAGGGCCAGCCGCCGGTGTAGATCATGTCCTCGGCGTCCGACGGATCCGATCCCTCGGCCACTTCGTCGCCATCGTTGTATCCGTCGCCGTCGGAGTCCTCGGCGGTCGGGTCCGTACCCAGTTCCACCTCGTCGTAGTCGGTGAGGCCGTCACCGTCCGTGTCTTCGTTTTCCGGATCCGTGCCCAGCTCAGCCTCTTCGGCGTCCGTCAGCCCATCGCCGTCCGTATCCGTGTCGTCCACGTCGTCATCGTCGTCGCCGGGGGGATCGCAACCCAGCATCGGCAGCGTGAGACACAGTAGAAAGGTCCAAACCAAGGTGAATACCGTCCGCATAAATCCTCCTGCACGTCCACTCGTCTGTCGGACGCAGTTGTCGGTTGCCCCTACAGTGCCGCTGGGAGGACCAAACAGATGGAGTTATTTTTTGCCCTTGGCGTCGAGCTCCAACCCCTCCATGAACAGGGTCAGCTGTTTCCGTAAGTGGCTGATGTTCTTGTAGAAGATGCACTTGTGGGACTGGACGTCGAACTTGAGTTCCTCCCCCTCGTGGGCGATGAGCAGGGTCTGCACGTCCTTGCCCCAGGCGTAGCCGACCTCCAAGTAGACATTGGGATTGGATCCGGTGAGATCGGCGATGACCGCGTCCGCGCCGGCGATGCGGGTCTTGATGCGGTCGAGGATGTCCCCCATGAAGATGTCCCGGTCGCAGCGCTCACACAGGCAGCCGGCGTTGTTCACCGGCTGCTTGATGCCGAACTCATAGACATCCTCCATCTCGTCGTTGAATGGCATGGCCACGAACAGGTGCCGCTTGGCATCGGATCCGATACCCGCGTCCGGGAGGCGGGGGGAAGGCGCCTTGCGCGAACGGAGACGCTGCCGACTCTGGTCGTAGGTCGCCAGGATCTGCCCGAGCAGCTCGCGCATCCGTAAGCTGCGATTGGTGGATTTTTCGATGAAGTGCACGGGGCGGAACGGGTGCTCGTGTTTCCCTTCGTCCTTGTACTCCAGGAGGCCCGCCACCTGGGCGGAGAACGCCTCCCGCTCGTCCAGCCCATACCCCATCCCGTGCATGGTCATGGCCACCGAGGACAGGCTGAAATCCACGTCATCGAGGATGGCCATGGCGTCCTTGGCGAAGTTCCGGATCGCCGCGTAGCCGAAATGGCGCAGATGGGGCACCCCCATGAACAGCACCCAGCGGCAAGCGAGCTTGTCGTTCGCAGCCACCAGCTTGTGCTCTCCGGGGAGCAGCTGGATCTTGCGTTCGTTGAGCCCCAGCGCCTTGGCCACCATCCGGTCCGCGCCGAACAGGGACTGGGCGTACTTGAGCACCAGCACATCACAGGCCGTCTCGAGGACATCTCCGTTCTCGACACAGATCAGTTCGGTCATTCCACCTCCCCAGCTTGCGGGGCGGCCCGCCCCGGCGGCGGAAATCGTAGCATGTCCGGCCCCGTCGCCGGCCAAGGGCTATCGGGGTTCAACCGCTCAACGCTTGTGCCAGTACGTCATCTCGGGCTCGTAACACGAGCCGTCCAGATCCATCGTCCGCTCCTGGAAATACCCCTGGGCGTCCTGGATCGCCTGGTTGTAGACAAAGGGCCCGACCTCGACGAGGACAAAATCGAGCAACAGCTGGGCGCCCAGATGCCCGATCTCGTTTTCGAGTTCCTCGTCCGCGTACCTCTGGATGGAGGCGATCAGCTGCTCGCGCGCCTCCTTGGATAGCTTGATGGTCATGGGGTCTCCGGGGTAGGTTCAGGCCAGTCTCGAGCCCGTGGTCAGTGGGCCAGCCAGAAATCGAAGAATACGGTCTCGTCGAAGCTCTCGTCGACCGAATGCCCCTGGCCCTCGAACTCCACGAAGATCGAGTCGATGCCGAGCCCCAGCAGGTACTCGTTCATCAGCTGGGCCGCCTCGTTCCAGCTCTCGTCGTGCTCGCCGGCGCCGTTGTACACGGCCTTGCCGCCGAGGGCGGCCAGCACGGCATCGTCGTCGAGATCCGGATAGTCGGGGAAGTACCCCGGGGCCCCCATCAACGTGGCGAAGGGCTCCGGATGATCCAGCATCAGCTGGTAAGCGCCACGACCGCCGTTGGACGCGCCAGCCAGGTGGACGTGGGCCGGATCGCCGCCGTAGCAGGCCAGCACCTCGGCGACCACATCGACGGCGCGATCATACTCGTCGAGCAAGCTCCCATCGTCGGCGTAGAGGATGACGACACGGACCTGCTCCAGCCCGCCCCCGGCGCTGAAACGATGGCCCCAGGCGCCCTCGGCCGACTGCTGCCCACCCCCGCCACCGGGCAGGAACACCACGGTCGGGACCGTCAACGAATCTCCATCGGGGTGGTGTAGCAGGTAGGGCGCCGACGGATGTGTGGTGATGTCCTGCACGACATCGGCCTGGGCTTCCTCGCACCACTCAGGGGGATCAAAGACCGTGTCATCGTCGCCAGCGTCGTCGTCCGAGGCGTCGTCGTCCGAGGCGTCGTCGTCATCTGCGGACACATCGTCATCGTCCCCACCGCTCCCGCCCTGATCGCACCCCAGGGCCAGCCAGGCCAGCACGCACATCGACCACAGGATCGGCCATCTCATGGTCCAACTCCTTCGCCCCGTCCGAGTATCTTCACCTGATCTGCGGCGATCTCCAACACCTGGATGGGCCCATTGCCGTAGGCCGAGGACATGCCGGTATCGATGCGCCACACCCGCGCGCCGCACGCAGGAGAGATGCCGTCCTTTTGCACGGTGTGCCCCACGACGAGGCGGTCGGCGCCCAGCGCGGAGAGGGCCTGCTCCAGGAGCTGGCAATCCACCTCGTCCGGCCCGTCCGAGTAGTGCCGGCTCCACCAGGGCCGATCCTCCACGGCCGGCATCGGAGGCGGGGTCCCCTCCCGTCGCAGCCAGGCGCTCATCTCGTCGTTGATCCGTTCGATCCCGTATTCCACGTGTTCCGGGAGCACGCCGCCGTGCACGAACACGGTGCCGCCCACCACCTGGATGACGTTGTTGCGGGACAGGAGTAGCGCGTAGGGGCCGCCGGGGCGGAAGGCGGCGGTCCGGGCACGCGCCGGCGGTGTCAGGCCGGCGTCCGCCGGATCGTCCAGGGCCAGGCCCGCGAGGTCCACGAAGGAGGTCTGGGCCGCGTCGCTGACGTATTTGAGGTTGCCCTCGCCGTTCATCACCTCGTGGTTGCCGTTGAGCACGATCAGCGCGCCACCCGCGTTGCGCGCGTTCCCCTTGAGCTGCTCGAACAGATCGAGGATGGCCCGATCGTCGTCTCCCCGGTCCAGCGCGTCCCCGGTCTGCACCACCGTGAGCGCGCCACCGATCCAGCGGTCGTCCCCGTCGATGGCTCCCGCCAGCTGCAACGCCGCGCGGGTGGCCGACAGGTCCCCGTGGAGGTCACCGATGGCGACGACTCGGGGTGCCTCTGGCAGCCTCGACGACGGCCTCTCAACGATGGCCACGGGAGGCGCTGGCGGCGCTTCGGCGGCGGCACCTTCATTCCCGCACGCTCCCGCCAGCGGGACCAGCCACGCCAGGAGCACGAACAGCCCCGCTGTCGCTTGTCTCCAGAAGACGGTCACGGTGGATCTATCGGCAGCCAGCCGCCTCACAGGCAGTAGGTGATTTCGACATTCTGCCCGTCCGTCGGGACGTCCGCGGAATCGAAGATCACCGCGTTGATCCCGCCGTCATAGGCCCACCCCGACGGGGTCAACACCCCATTGACGTACACCTCGATGGTGAGGGGATCGGGGACCTGGGACAGCTCGAAGGTATCGGACAGGTGCTCGGCGACGTAGCCCAGATCCTCCATGATCACCGTCCAGTCGAAATCACAGATGGAGCTGAGGATGCCCCCCGTCGCATTCGCTGCCTCGACGTAGTTGTACCCCGCGTATCCCGTCCCACCCGCGCCGGAGCAATCCACCGCGTTGGTCCCGTCCGTACCGACGATGCCGTTGAGGACCACGTGGGCGGGATTGACCTTCAGGCTCTCGTAGTAGCTGACGTAATCCTGCCAGGTGTCCGGGCTCTGGTCCGCCTCGTCGGACACGAAGATCACCCGCAAGCCCGCGTCTTCCCGGTAGAAATTCTGGTTGGGTGGGGTGCCGGCCTCGGCCAGCTGAAGCGCCTGCCAGCCGTACTCGAGCCCCTGCTCGACGGCGTACCCGGTCGTGCCCACGTCGCAGTTGTCCTGGAAGGTCAGCACCCCGTTGGGCGTGGACGGGTCGATGACCGGGACCGCGCCCTGGAAATCCCCGCTATCGGTGGTCGCCACCGCGATCCGGTAGTCGATACCCTCGTTGTTGAGCACGTCGTACATCGCCTGGAAATAGATGCCCAGGTTGGCCTGCTCTTCGTACATGGAGCAGGAGTTGTCCACCACGAACAGGATGTCGGTCGTGTAGTTGGCCGCCTGCACGAACTGGTCGGCCTGGGAGGCGCCGTCCACGATGCCGTCGCAGTCGTTGTCGATGCCGTCCATGCAGTCCTCGTCCGCGTCCGGGTTCACGTCGAAATCGGTGTCGTCGCAGTCCCCGTCGCAGATGCGGTAGCCATCGCCGTCGTCGTCGGCCTCGTCCGCCGCCAACGCACCGGCACACTCGTCAAAGGCGCCCGTGCACAGCTCCCGCGCGCCCGGGTAGACGTCGCAGACCATGACGCCGTCGCCGTCGCCGTCCACCTCATCGGCCAGCAGCAGGCCGTCACAGTCGTTGTCTACCCCGTCGCAGATCTCCGTCGCTCCAGGGTAGACCGCGGCGTTGCCGTCATCGCAGTCGCCGTCGCACAGGCGTGATCCGTCTCCGTCCGCGTCCGCCTCGTCCGCCAGGTCCCCAGCGCAATCCTGGTCGATGCCGTCGCAGGGGTCGGCCGCCCCCGGGTGGATCGAGGCGTCCCCGTCGTCGCAGTCGTCGCCGCCGGCCCCCGCGGCCGGGGCGGCGGCGCCGGCCCCCCCCCCGTCGAAGCCGTCGATCCCGTCGCAGTTGTCGTCGACGCCGTTGCCCACCAGGTCGGTGGCATCCGCGTTGATGGCGCCGTTGTTGTCGTCGCAATCTCCGTCACAGCTGCTGTAGCTGTCGTTGTCCGCATCCGCGGGGTTCAGCGACTCGTCCGTGTCGTCACAGTCGCCGTCGCAGGTGCTGAAGCCGTCGCCGTCCCCGTCCTCCGGCGTCAGCGTCTCGTCCGTGTCGTCGCAGTCGTCGTCACAGGTGCTCCAGCCGTCACCGTCCGCATCATCGAGGTTGAGCGACGCGTCGTTGTCGTCGCAGTCCACCGTCTCGTCCCAGCCGTCGCCGTCCGCATCCACCGCCGTGGTGTCGTCATCGTCGTCGGCGCTGTCATCATCGTCCGTGGCGTCGTCGTCGTCCGTCGCGTCATCGTCGTCCGTCGCGTCGTCATCGTCCGCGGCGTCATCGTCCGCCACGTCGTCGTCGTCCCCCATCACACCCCCCTCCTCGCACGCGGTGAAGAGCAGTAGCGAACCGAATAACAAGACTGTCCAACGGTAGATCATGGCACCCAACCTCCTGAACGAAAGGATAGCACCGAGATCCAAGGCACCGAAATCAGTCGAGCGGGAGGGGATCAGAGGCAGTAGTCGATATCGACCGTATCCCCGTCGGCGGGCACGTCGGCCGGGTCGAAGACCACGGCGTTGATGTTGGCGTCGTACGTCCAGCCCGAGAAGACCTCGACGCCGTTGACGAAGACCTGGATGTAGGCCGGGTCCGGTACCTGCGACAGCTCGAAGGTGTCGGCAAGGTGTTCGGAGACATACCCCAGATCTTCCATGATGACGGTCCAGTCGAAGTCGCAGATCGAGCTGAGGATGCCGCCGGTGTAGTTGACGGCGTCCACGTAGCCGTACCCAGCGCCGGCACTGCCGCCGGCCCCCGTGCAGGCGATGGCGCTGACGCCGTCCGTGCCGGTGATTGCGTTGAGGATCACGTGTTCGGGGTTGGTCTTGAGGAGCTCGTAGTCCTGGGTCAGGGCCAGCCACCCCGCCGGGCTCTGGTCCTGCTCGTCGGACACGAAGATGACCCGCAGGCCCGCGTCTTCACGCCAGAAGCCCGTATTGGGGGCCGTACCCGCCTCGGCCAGCTGCAACGCCTCGAGGCCGAAGCGCAGCCCCTGCTCGGTGCCGCTGCCCGTCGTGCCCACGTCGCAGATCGTCTGGAACGTCAGCACCGGGTCGGGGGTGGACGGGTCGATGACGTACACGCCGTTGCCGTCCTCCTGGAAATCCCCGGTATCGGTTGTGGCCACCGCGATGCGGAAGTCGATGCCCTCGGTGGTCAGCACGTCGTACATGTTCTGGAAGTAGGTCCCCAGGTTGGCCTGCTCCTCGTACATGGAACACGAGTTGTCCACCACGAACAGGATGTCGGAGGTGTAGTTGCCCGACTGCAAGAAGCTATCCCCCGCCTGGCCGCCGTCGATGGCGCCGTCGCAGTCGTTGTCGATGCCGTCCGTGCAGTCCTCGGCGGCACCCGGGTTGATGTCGAAATCGGCGTCGTCACAGTCGTTGTCGCAAAGCCGGTACCCGTCGCCGTCGGCGTCGTCCTCGTCCCCGACGTACCCGTCGCAGTTCTGGTCGTAGCCGTCGCACAACTCCACGGCGCCGGCGTAGGTGTCGGGATCCGCGTCGTGGCAGTCCCCGTCGCAGGGCATCAAGCCCTCGCCGTCCGAGAACAACTCATAGTCCACGGTGCA
>CAZDDH010000139.1:0-5954 GCA_964504165.1 uncultured Rickettsiales bacterium
GACGACGACGCGGACGGGGACACCTTCACCGAGTGCCAGGACGACTGTGACGACAGCGATCCCACCAGCTTCCCCGGCGCCCAGGAGGCCTGCGACCAGGCCGACAACGACTGCGATGGCCTCATCGACGAGGACCTGGACTACGACCACGACGGATACAGCGGCTGCGGCGGCGAGGACTGCGACGACTACAACGCCAACGTGAATCCGGGCGCCACCGAGATCCCCTACAACGGTATCGACGAGGACTGCGACGGGTTCGACCTGGACGACATGGATGGCGACGGCTTCGCCGGCGGCACCTACGGCGCGGACTGCGACGACACGGACGCGGACGTGAACCCGGATGCGGTCGAGGACTGCACGGACGGCGTGGACACGGACTGTGACGATCTGGTGGATGACTACGACCCGGATTGCGGGGCGGAGGGTGACGACGACGACAGCGCGGATCCGGCGCCTAGCTGTGCTTGTGATAGTGCGGGGGAGACACCGGCGCCCTTGGGGCTGCTGGCGTTGATGGCTCCCGCCGCCCTGAGACTACGTCGCCGTTTCTAGGATTGGCCCTCACCGCCACGAACAGACGCCCACGATCAAGCGTTTGATCCCTTGGATCTGTCACTCGGGAGGCGTGCGGGCGGGCTTGGTCACACGACCTGAACGCCGAATCAGTTCGTCCGATCCGGCGGCCCACGATACGGTAGAATCTTGCCTGTCATCGGGAGGACCTATGGGACGTGTGGCCACCGGGATCCTGGCTTCAGTCATGTTGCTCGCTGCTTTACCGGCCGCTGCGGTGGACGTGGCCGTCGTCGCTGCCACTAACGGCACCTACCGCAGCGACGTGGCAAGCAAGCTGATGTCCACGGGGCTCTTCACCGCGGTGGATGACTTCGACGCCTACAACTCGACACCGTCCGTAGCCGATCTGCAGGCCTACGACGCGGTGATGGTCTTTTCAGAATCGGCCTTCGACGATGCCGAGCTGCTGGGGGACAACCTGGCGGACTACGTGTACGGCGGCGGTGGCCTGGTCGTGGCGGCGCTCAGTTACTACTCGACGCCCGGGACCGGGCTGGACGGGAACGTCGTCGATTCCGGGTACCTCCCGTTCACTCTGGGCGGCTACAACGCCGGCACAGCACTGACGCTGGTAGCTGACGATCCCGGGCACGAGATCCTTGCCGGTGTGGGTAGCTTCAACGGCGGGCCGGACAGCTACCACAACGACGGGCTGTCCGTGGTGAATGGCGCCTCGCTCATCGCCCACTGGGACAACGGCGAGCCGCTGATCGCCGTCTGGCAGCCGGCGGCGGGCACGGTGGTCGGGCTGAACTTCTTCCCTCCGTCTGATTCGGTGAACTCCGATTTCTGGGACACGGCCACGGATGGCGCCCAGCTGATGGGCAACGCCCTGATCACCGCGGCCTTTGGCGAGGACGGCGACGGGGACGGCTGGTCCGTGGGGCAGGGGGACTGCGACGACGCCGATCCGGCCATCTATCCGGCGGCGCCGGACATCTGCGGCGACGGCATCGACCAGAACTGCGATGGGATCACCGACGAGAACAACGACGTGGACGGGGACGGCTACACCACCTGCGACGGCGACTGTGACGAGACCGATCCCACCCGCTACCCCGGCGCCGCCGAGGTCTGTGATTTCTTCGACACGGACTGCGACGGCAGCGTCGACGAGGACTTCGACCTGGATCTGGATGGCTTCTCCACCTGCGACGTGCCCGAGGACTGCGACGACAACGAACCGACCGTCTACCCCGGGGCACCGGAGCTGTGTGACGGCCTGGACAACGACTGCGACATCGTGGTGGACGAGCAGACCGACGACGACGGGGACGGCTTCACGGTCTGCATGGGGGACTGTGACGACTGGGACGCGAGCACGTACCCCGGGGCCCCCGAGATCTGCGACGGGGAAGACAACGACTGTGACGGCTCCCTCCCCGCGGACGAGGAGGACCTGGACGGCGACGAGTGGGCCGGCTGCGAGGAGTGCGACGACTCGGACGCCACGATCTATCCAGGTGCCCCCGAGACCTGCGACGACGGGATCGACAGCGACTGCCAGGAGGACCTGGAGACCACCGAAGTGGACACGGACGGGGACGGATACAGCGAATGCGCCGGGGACTGTGACGACGCGTCCATCTGGGTCTACCCCGGCGCCCCGGAGATCTGCAACGACGGCCAGGACGACGACTGCGACGAGATGACAGACGAGAACGGCGACGTGGACGCGGACGGCTTCACCATCTGCGACGGCGACTGCGATGACGGGGATGCCACCTCCTTCCCGGGCGGGACGGAAGTCTGCGACGACCGGGACAACGACTGCGACGGGACGCCGGACGATGGCTTCGACGCCGACCACGACGGGTACTCCAGCTGCTTTGACGAGGATTGCGACGACAACGACCCCAACATCAACCCCGGCGCCACGGAGATCCCCTACAACAACGTGGATGAGGATTGCGACGGCGCCGACCTCGACGACATGGACGGCGACGGCTACGGGGGCGGCGACTACGGCGAGGACTGCAACGACGACAACCCGGACATCTATCCCGGCGCCCCGGAGGACTGCACGGACGGTGAGGACTCGGACTGCGACCAGCTGAGCGACGACTACGATGA
The DNA here is from genome assembly GCA_964504165.1 of uncultured Rickettsiales bacterium. Classification (GTDB taxonomy): domain Bacteria; phylum Myxococcota_A; class UBA796; order UBA9615; family CAYRNR01; genus CAZDDH01. The sequence goes on from CAZDDH010000139.1 coordinate 2,656, forward strand.
CGACTGTGTCGGCGACGACGACGACGATACTGCCCCGGCCACCGGCTGCCAGTGCAGTAGCGCGACCGCCTCCCAGGCCCCGCTGGCGCTGACCGCCCTGGCCATCCTGGCCGCTAATCGCCTGCGCCGGCGCGGCGGCGCCCGGCGCGGCGGCGCCCGGCGCGCCTGAGCCGTACCGACATGGACGCCATCGCACAACTCCACCGGGCCTGGATCGGGCAGCTGCGCCGGGAGTGGCGGGAGATCAACGACGAGCATCTGGACGGGCGTCTGCGCCCCCCCATCTTCGCCATCGACCGCACCGAGCGCCGTCTGGGCCGCTGGGAGCAGGGCAGCCGCATCCTGGGCATCGCCGAGCAGCACATCTGGGACCACCCCTGGGACGAGGTGCTGGAGACCCTCAAGCACGAGATGGCCCACCAGGCCGTCCACGAGGTCTTCCGCGTACGGCACGAGGCGCCCCACGGCCCCACCTTTGCCCGGGCCTGCCGCAAGCTGGGTATCGCGCCGGACGCCAGCGGGCGCCCTGACACCGCGGCCACCTCGAAGGCCGACCGCATCCTGGCCAAGGTGCGCAAGCTGCTGGCCCTGGCCGCCTCCGACAATCCCCATGAGGCCCGGGCGGCGATGGCCGCCGCCAACACGCTGCTGCTGCGATACAACCTGGAGCTGCCCTCGGCGGACGAGGCCCCGGGCTATGGGTACCGCCGCATCGGCCGCAGCGCCGCGGCGCTCCAGCTGCCGTGGAAGATGATCGCCACGCTGCTGGAGGAGTTCTTCTTCGTGGAGTGCATCTGGGTCAGCGTCTACAACGCTCGCAAGGACCGCATGGAGCGTCTGCTGGAGATCTGCGGCAACGGCGATAACCTGGAGTTCGCCGCCTACGTCCACGACTTCCTCCACGACGAGCTGGCCCGGAGCTGGAAAGCCGAGCAGCGCAGGTTGGCCAGCGGGGCCCGCTCCCGAAAGCGCGAATTTTCCGTGGGCCTGCTCTCCGGCCTGCGGGACAAGCTGCGGGAGGAGCGCTCCCACAACGAGGAGCGGGGGTTGATCTGGGTGGGGGATCCGGGGCTGGCCAGCTATTTCCACAAGCGGTACCCGCGCGTCCGCCGGCTGGGCGGGGGAGGGGTCCACCGCTCGGACGCCTACGAGGCGGGCCAGCAGGCCGGGCGCAAGCTGACGATCCACCGTCCGGTCCGGGGTGGTGGCGGCGGTGGGGAGCGCAAGCTGCTCGAGTAATCCGTACAATGGGTGCCAATTGTTGCGGGGAGACCGACCATGAGCCCATGTCCCAGGTGTGGGAACGTTCCCACGATCAAGACGCAGTTTTGCCCCCAGTGCGGGGAACCGATGCCGGCCCAGCCAGTCGCGGCCCAGCCCGCCGTACCGGCGCCGAACGCCGCCGCACCCCAACCCACAGCTGTCCCGCCTGGCGCCGCTGCACCGAACACCGGAGGTCCGCCGCCGCCCCAGGGAGCACCACCCCAGCCGGCCCGGCCGCCGGCCGCCCTCTACCCCCCGCCGACGACGTCCCCGGACGGCCATCTCTACCCCGTCGAGGACATCGACAATGGCCGCCTGTTCGCGTTGCTGGGGTATCTGATCTTTCCCCTGTGGTGCATTCCGCTCATCCAGCGGGACAACGCCTTTGCCCTGTTCCACGCCAAACAAGCGTTGACCGGGTTGCTCATCGGCATGATCGCCATGATCCCCATCATGATCGTTGCCTTTGCCACCTGTGGTCTGGGCGCGTTCATCGCGCTTCCCCTCTGGTATCCAATGATCATGGGCATCGTGCACGCGGCCAACGGCGAGTACATTCCATGCCCCTGGTACGGTGCCATGGGAGAAAATTGGTTCCGTGGGATCATCCCCGACAAACGTCCCGGCGGTTGGCCGCCCGCTCCGCCCTCGTCCTGATCCGCTCTGAATAGTACTCATTTTTGCAATTGACGTCGATATGCCCTTGAAAACCCCGCCATACGGGGGCATGGTGTGCGCCATAAATGTCCGGGAGCGTGCGCGCGAGATGTTCCGTGCCGTCACCCGTAGGATTCAAAAGGAGGACAGGATGAAAGCTGGAATCACCTTTAAATGGTTGTTGATGTTGTTGCTGGGCCTCAGCGTCGTGATGTACCTCGGTTGCGAGACGACCGAAGATGACGACGACGTCGCCGATGACGACGACGCCACGGACGATGACGACGACGACACCGGCGACGACGACGACACGAGCGACGACGACGACACGAGCGACGACGACGATGACGACGATGACGACACCCAGGGTGACGACGACATCTCGGACACCTGGCCGACCTCATTCGCCGGCACGCTCGAGTACAACGACTCGCTCGAAGGCGTACCCGCCTGCGACATGTCCGTCGACCTCGTGGGCACCAAATTCACCGGTACGTGCAACGACTGCGATTTTGCCTTCGAGATCGAGGCGACGGTCACGGACGACCAGAGCACCGGCGATTGTGCCTACGATTCGCGCTACAGCTGGGTAGACCAGGGCGACTGGCACACGTTCATGATGGGCCACATGGACGCCTACTATGGTTACTACGGCAACCTGTACAACATCTTCCTGAGCGGATATGGGTACGGCGCCACGTACCCGGGGCCGTATCTGGTCGCTCTGGCCTATGACGGGCACCCCTACGGTGCCTTCACGCGCACGGGTGATGACATCGAGTGGACGTTCACCAGCGAGGCCCCCGAGGTCGGTGACTACATCTTCGCGTATCCCTATGCCTACCAGGACTGCGGTACGTTCGAGATGTCCTACGCTACCTCACACCTGGGTGGCAGCTACACCGGCACATCGGACGTGGACTGCTACGGTTACATTGCAGACATCTGGACCTTCGAGGGCGATGCCAACGGTTCGACCTACTCGGTCACCATCGACACCATTGCCGACATCACCGCGTTCGACCCGGTCATGCTGATCAATGACTCGGCGGGCTGCACCGTGATGGCAGCGGATGACTCGTTCGAATGCACCTACGTGCCGGCCGCCTACCAGTGCCCGTCTGCCGAAGTCGCCGTCGACGAGAACCTCCACTACGTCATCGTCTATGCGTACGGCAGCTGCAACGGAACGGACGCCGAATACGAGATCTTCGTCGATGCCCCAGCCGACCCGAACCTGACCCTGCTGGGCGACAACGTGGACAAGTATGACGTCCAGGCCAAGCTGCTCGAGATTACCTTGACCGGTACGATCACACCGTAGTTCCCGTGGACCCCGGGCCCCCCCCCGCCGCCCCCCCCAAACGCCCCCCCAAAAA
>CAZDDH010000139.1:5964-22747 GCA_964504165.1 uncultured Rickettsiales bacterium
GGCCGTGCCCGGATTCGCCCCACCTACAGACGTTTACCCGTCGCCCGCCCATCGGCTAGCTCGATGGCGCGCTGGAATGCCGCCTCCGCCTCCTTGTCCCGTCCCAACTTCTTGAGCACGTTGGCCTCCAGCATGGCGCACGCTGGATAGCTGGGCGCTGCTTCGATGCAGGCGGCCACTGAATCGTGCGCCTCTTCGAAGCGCTTCATGTTGAACTGGCACTGAGCGGTGGAGTGTAGGGTCAGCACGTTGGGCATCTCGGCCGCTGCGATGAGCTCCAGTTGCTCGAGCTGGTCTTCATAGCGCTTCTGGCGGACGTACATCTCCACGAGTGCACGCCGTGTGACCAGGGCGCCGGGGAACCGCTTGACCTCCTCGAGGAGGTGGGATTCTGCCTCCACGTCCTGTCCGCGAGACTGCAGCAGCATGCCGAGGGTGTGATGGGCGAATGGCTGTTCCGGATTGCGTTCGAGGGCCTCTTGCAACGATAGCTCAGCCTGCTCGAAGTTGCCCTCCATGGCCAGCGCCACGCCCTCCATCCCCATGGCCTCGGCGTTGCCCGGGAGAGCCTCCAGGGCCTTTCGTGTCTGCACCTTGAGCTCTGCCATGTCCCCCGACAGCAACAACGCATGGAGGTACGGGACCCAGGCGTTGGCCAGGTAGGGATCCACCTCCAACGCGGCCTGCAATAGAGGTATGGCCTCGTCTTTGCGGTCCATGTGGAGCAGCAGGTTGCCCAACAGCGCTTTCTGACTGGCGGACGGGCGCTCGGACTCCACCGCCTTGAGAACCTCGTACCCCTCTTCCGGGCGGCCCTGGCGCCACAGCACCATGGCCAGCAGGATCCGGCCCTCGTAGAGGCCTGTTTCCTCCTCGATGACCGCCCGGATCAGCGACTCTGCCTTCTCCGGATTGTCCCCCTGGAAGGCCATCCGGGCCAGCTCCAGATCCCTGAGGACCGGCATGCGCTCTACCGGATCGGGCAACCCCTCTGCCGGACGGGTGTCGTCCGCCACGGCCGTGACGTACCCCAACGCCTCCAGCTGGGCCAGCCGCTCGGCGCTCAGCTTGGCCGGGCCAGCGGCGCCCTCCTCCAACTCCATGGAGGCCACCCGCTCGTCCAGCTCACGCTTCATGTCGGCCAGGACCTCCGGTTCAGCTTCGGCCAGGTTGTCCGACTCGGCGGCATTCCTACGCACGTAGAGTTCGGGGGTGGTGGAGTCGATGTACTTGTACTGCGGCCCCACCAGCGCCCTCAGCTGGGCCCAGCCATAGTGACGGTAGGCATACAGGCTCTCCACGTAGATGCGGCGGTCCTGATGGGCCTGAGCCGCCTGGGGATCGGACAGCCAGGGAACGAGATTCTCGCCATCCAGGCCATCGGGGACCGGGGCGCCAGCGGCGGCCAGGATGGATGGCGTCAGGTCCACCAGGCTGACCGGGATGTCCACCGTGCTCGGTGTGGCGGCGCCCCCCGGCGGCTTGACGATGAACGGGATGTGCGTGGTGGCGTCGTACAGCAGCACACCGTGCATCGACTCGCCGTGGGAACCCAGCCCCTCGCCATGATCGCCGGCGACGAAGATCCATGTGTTGTCCAGCTGCCCCAGGGTCTCCAGCTGCCGGAGAAGATCCCCCACCAGCGAGTCGGTGTACGCCACCTCGGCCATGTACCGTCGATTGGGATGCTCGCTGGCCCAGGGCTCGGGGGCGTCATAGGGGGCGTGGGGATCGAACAGGTGGATCCAGCTGAACCAGGGCTTTTCGGCGGCGTGCTCGGTCAACCAGCCGCTGGCGTCGGCGATGACCTTGTCCCCGCGCCGTTCCACGCGCCAGCGGTTTTTGTTCTTGGGATCCGGCTGGCCCATGTCGTCGAAGAAGGCGTCAAATCCCTGGCCAAAGCCCCAGTGATGGGACGTGACCTCGGCGCCGACGGAGGCCATGGTGGCGTAGCCCTGGTCGTGCAGCCGTTCGGCGAGGGTGACAGCGCCATCGTCTAGGAAGTAGTCCCCGTTGTCCCGCACGCCATGCCGGGGGGGGTACAGGCCGGTGAACACGGAGGAATGGGCGGGGATCGTCAACGGTGTGACCGTGAAGGCCCTCGTGAAGCGGATCCCCTCGGCGGCCAGCTGGTCCAAGGTCGGCGTCACGTCCCGGGCCTGGCCATAGCAGCCCAGCACGTCGGCGCGCTGGGTATCCAGCGTCACCAACAAGATATTGGGGCCGGCGGCATGCGCTTTGCCCTTACCCGGGCTCTTGCTCTCCCCGTTACCGCAGCTGGCCAGCAGGCAGCCGGCAGCCGCGCAGAGGGTCATCATCGATAAAAATCGCATCGTCACTCCAGGTCCGAAGGCAGTATTAGATCCGCCGTACACGAGTGCGCGGGAGTCTAACATTGCTATGATGAACATCGGGGGTCGCTGTGCCACCCCCGAATGGCCATGGCCGGAAGAGGGGAATCAGCCCGGATCTCGTGACGGGTCAAAAAGGAGGAAGGAATCCTGCCAAGAGCCTCGATCCAGCTGCTGGTCTTCACAGCGCTCGTCGCCTTGGCGACGCCCGCGAGCGGGGCTCCACCCGGTACGCTCGAGCTCCGCCAGCATATCGTCGAAGGGCGGTATTTGATCCGTCACTGGGAGCTTTCGGACGGGCTACCCCAGGTCTCGGTCACCGACATCACGCAGACCGACGACGGATTCCTGTGGCTCACGACCTTCGGGGGACTGGTGCGATTCGACGGGCACGAGTTCCGAACGTTCGCGGGGGCGCCCACCACAGCCGGTTTCAATCCGCGGATGACCTCCGTCGCCATGGGCCAGGACGGGGCGTTGTGGATTGGATTGCAGTCGGGTGGGGTCGTTCGGCTGCGGGACGGGGAGTTCGAGAACATCGATCAGCCGGCGGAGATGCTTGGCTCGACGATATGGGATCTGACCGAAGACACCCATGGCCTGATGGTGGCCTCGGAACGAGGGGTGTGGAGGTACAACGGGGGAGCGTGGACCAAGTTGACCCAGCCGGGTGAAGAGGGATGCTCTGCCAGTACGGCGGCGGCCTGGTCGTTGAACGGCTTCGGCTGGGTGGGTTGCCCGCAGGGGCTCTACCGGCTCAACCCGGGCGACGAAGAAGAGGGCCTGCAGCGGGTGTTCGACGATGGCGGAGTGTCGGCGGTGACTGCCGATCCAAACGGGGGCGTGTGGTTCGGTTCCGCCAACCGCATCGCGTACCGGAGCAAGGGCCGCAACTGGGCCCACCCGGTGTTGGAAGAGATCGGCCACATCGACACCATCGTCATCGACGGCGAACAGGATCTGTGGGCCCTGGGTGAGGCAACCGTGCTCCTGCTGGGGCCCCTCGAGGAGGTGCGCAACGCGCTGACGCAAGATGGCCCATTGCCCGAGACCCGGTCATGGACCCTCCCCAGCGGCATCCGAGACGCGTTCGTAGACCGGGAGCAGAATCTGTGGATCGGGACGGACGCACACGGGTTGTGGCAATTCGGCCGGCAGGAGTTCCAGCGCTACGGCGTGGACCAAGGGTTGCCGGTGCCGTCCACTCGGATCGTCGCCGGGGACGGCCAGGACAATCTCTGGGTGTCCAGCTATGTCGGTGGCATGGTCCGGCTGCGGGACGGCCGGTTCGAAGCGCCTCCCGACAGCCATTACTTCGACGGGACACCCAGCGCCATCCATACGGCCAACGACGGATCGTTGTGGATCGCCCACACCCGGTCCTTGATCCGTATCGTGGAGACGGAAGAGGGATCCCATCAGCAAACTGTATGGGAGGGGAATCACCACATCCTGGCCATAGTCGAGGAGCCGGACGGTACGATCTGGGCGGGCACGAACGGGGGTGGAGTGCTCCGCATCCGTGATGGGGAGGTGCAACCGTTCGGCCAGGCCGAAGGATTGGGTTCCCAGCACGTCCGTTCCGCCGTGGTGGGTCCAACCGGGAAGATCTGGTTCGGTCACCGCTCCGGTAGCTCCCGATACGCGGCGGGGGAATTCCAGGTCCTGACGGAGGCAGACGGTCACCCCCCCGGCGTCGTGCGAGCGCTCCACGTGGATCCGGATGGGACACTTTGGATCGGGACCTATGGCGGTGGACTGGCGCGCTATCGTGACGGCGAGTTCGCGCGGTACTCCTCGCGCGACGGTCTCTACGACGACGTGGTCTCCGTCATCCTCGACGACGGCGACGGCTGGCTGTGGATGAACGGCAACCGGGGCGTGTTCCGGGTGCGCCGTTCCGACCTGGCCGAGTTTGGCGCGGGCCGCCGGTCCAACGTGCGCTCGATGTCCTTCCTCACTGGAGAAGGCAACGGCGGCTATCAGCCCGCCGGCTGGCAGGACGGGGAAGGCCGGCTGTGGTTCCCCACCGTCGATGGGGTCGTCAGCTTCTCTCCCGAGGGGATCCAGCCCAACGACTCGCCGCCGGTTCTCACCGTGGAGTCGGCTCGCGTGGACAGCAGTGAGCTGGACCAGGCGGTGCGTACCATCGTTCCACCGGGGGACGGTGATCTGGAAGTGACCTTCACCGCAGCTTGCCTCCGCCGCCCGGAGATGACCCGCTACCGGTACAGGCTGCTGGGGCGCGACGAGGCCTGGATCGCCGGGGGCACCGAGCGGGTCGTGCGGTACACCAACCTGCCCGCCGGCGACTACGTGTTCGAGGTCGAGGCGCTCAACGAAGACGACGTACCCTCGGTCCAACCGGCGCGCCTGGCGTTCCAGCTGAATCCGCGTGTCCACAAGACCCGCTGGTTCGCCTTCTTGCTGGCCTTCGGGCTGGTGTCCCTGGGGGGCGGTGTCGGCCTGCTGTGGTCCCGGCGGGTGCGCACGCACAACAGGGCCCTGCAGATGGAGATCGACCGGCGGCGCGACGCGCAGAAGGCGTTGCTGGAACAGCAGGAACACCCCCCCCGCAGCGCCGCGGCGGCGTCGGACGGATTCCTGCTGGCCGACGAAGAGGGGGGGTGGATCGACGTCAACCCCGCCGCCTGCCGGATCTTCGGCTACGAACGCGACGAACTGCTGGGTGTCCCGGCCCAGGAGCTGTTCATGGACGACGTCTTCAACGCCCGGGCTCTCATCGCGGATGGCCGCACGTCCAAGGCTCAGATCGTCACCTGCTTGCGGGGGGACGGCAGCAGCTTCGAGGCACAGATCCTGGCCGCCCAGTTCACGTCGGGGGACGTGCACCGGGCCCTGTTGACCGTGACGGACATCAGCGCGTTGATCCGCGCCGAGTCAGAGAAGCGGGAACTGCAGCGGCAGCTGGCCTTCGCCCAGCGGCTGGAGGCGCTGGGCCGGCTGGCCGGCGGCGTGGCCCACGATTTCAACAACACGCTCACCATCGTGGTGGGGAACGCCAACTTGCTGGAGATGGCGCTGGAGCCGGAGGCCCACTCGCCCGCGGCCCGCTACCTCAACCAGATCCTCGACTGCTCCTTGCGCGCCGACCGCATGATCCGCCAGCTGCTGGCCTTCGGCCGCCAGCAGCCGCTGGAACCGGTCACACTGGATCCGGCCGAGGTGGTGCGCAACCTGGAATCCATGCTGCGGCGCCTGATCCGCGATGACGTCGAGCTGTTCATCCAGACGGAGGAGAACACAGGGCTGATCCACGCGGACCTCTCTCGCGCCGAGCAGGCGCTGGTGAACCTCATCACCAATGCCGGCGACGCCATGCCCAATGGCGGCACGATCACGGTGTCGGTCTCCCGCATGTCCGGATACGAGATCAACCTCGATTACGCGGATCTGGAGTTGACCTGTGACCACGTGCGCATCTCGGTCGAGGACACGGGGCAGGGCATCGAGCCGGAGGTCGAACACCAGATCTTCGAGCCGTTCTTCACCACCAAGCCGGTGGAGGATGGTTCGGGGCTGGGGCTGGCTTCGGTGCATGGCTTCGTCACCCAATCCGAGGGGCACGTGCGGGTCAGCAGCCAGCTGGGCAAGGGGACCCGCTTCGACATCTTCATGCCGGCCATCGACGGTTCGCTGGCGGATGACGAACCTTCGGTGATGTTGACCACCCACCCCCGCGGGAACGAGACCGTGATGGTTTGTGACGACAATCCCGGGGTCCGCGAGAGCATCTCCGAAGTGCTCGAGGCCCGCGGCTACACGGTCCTGCAGGCCTGTAACGGGATGGAAGCGTTGTACGTGCTGGAGCACACGGAGCACGATGTCTCCGCGCTGGTCACCGACGTGGTGATGCCCGAGATCGATGGCACGGAGTTGGCCCTGCACGTGCACGCCATGCGGCCTGATATCCGTGTCCTGTTCGTCTCCGGATACGCCTCGGACGTGCTGCTGGACGAGTCGTTGGCGGACCGCCACTCCATGCTCTCCAAGCCGTTCTCGGCCACGATGTTGCTGCAGAGGTTGCGGGCGCTGCTGGACAGCTAGCTTAAAAACAGCCAATCGACGCAGACGCCGTTGTACAATGAACACTTGGGAGATGAGGCTGCTCGACTAGGGGAGGAACCATGGCTTGCCAGCACAAGAAGAGCTGCGACCTGTATCCACAATTCATTAGCAAGGGTTCATTGAAAGTCTGGAAGATCTTGTACTGCGAGGACGATCGCAAGGTGCCCCGCTGTGCGCGTTACAAGCTGGCCCTCGAATCCAGGCCGGTTCCGCTCAATCTACTGCCCAACGGAGACAAACTGGATATCTGAACGGGGAGGACAAGATGGCCTGCTCACACTCGAACGATTGCAATCTCTACCAACAATTCGTCACCAAGGGATCGCTCAAGATCTGGAAGATCTTGTACTGCGAGGACGACAAGAAGACCCAGGATTGTGCGCGCCACAAGCTGTCCGTCGAATCCAAGCCGATCCCGGCCAACCTGCTCCCTGACGGCACACTACTCGGCAACGGCCCTTAAGCAAGAGCATCTGCTCGGGAGGAGGCCACTTGTTCATCCTGGAAGCCAACTGGCCGTGGTGGTTCGGTGCCTTCGCCCTGGCGACGACCTGCGTGGGGTACTACGTGCTCATCGGTCGTCCCTGTGGGACGTCCGGATCGTGGTGGCGGATCCTCAACTGGAAGGCCGAGGCGGACGCGGTCCGCACCGAACAGCGCTACGCAGCCAACAAGGAGGCCGCCGACCGCGAGCTGCTAGAGCGAACGCGGGCCATGATCGAGTCGGAGGACCTCCCCGAAGAGGTACGAGCCCAGCTGCTGGCAGAGGCGGACAAGGACGAAGCAGCGGCGGCCACTGAAGCTCCCGCCAACCCCCGGCCGTTACCCAGCGCCGAACTCTGTTTCCTGATCGGCCTGGGCCTGGGTGGCCTGGCCTCGGCGGTATTCCTCGGCCGGTTCGAGTTCCAGTTCACCCTGGGGGAGACCCACACGGCGTTGTGGGGGGACGGCGTCCTCCCGTGGGCGATCCTGTTCGTCGGTGGGCTGAGCGCTGGATTTGGCGTCCGCATGGCCGGTGGCTGCACGATGGGGCATGGCCTGTCTGGCTGTTCGAGCCTGCAGCCGGGGAGCCTGCTGGCCACCGCCTGCTTCTTCGGGACTGCCGTAGGGGTTTCCTTGCTGCTGGGGGTGTTGCTATGAAGCCCCAGACTCAGCTGTCATTCCACATCCGCATGGTGGCCATCGGGACCTGGCTGGGATTCGTGCTGGCTTGCCTGGGCTTCACCCACTACGACGAACTCCACAAGATGTTCGTCTTTTCCGATCTGCGCTTGCTGCTGGCCTTCGGCGGAGGCATGAGCATCACGATGGCCGTCTTCGCCATCATCCGCATGAAGGGCCTACTCAAGGTCCACATCCCCATTCACAAGGGCACGATCCCCGGTGGCGTTCTGTTCGGCGCCGGTTGGGCACTGGCCGCCGCCTGCCCGGCGGTGCCCATCATTCAGCTGGGCGAAGGGCAGCTGCCCGCCATCGTCACCATCGTCGGCCTGGTGCTGGGCATGTACCTCGCCGCGTTCGTCCAGCGGCGATTCCTGGGCTGGGATTCGGGGAGCTGCGCCGGGAGCTGACGCCGCGGGTCAGTCCGTGATGCGGATCATGTTGGTGTAGGCCCACGGGTACTCCCGCAGGTAGGGCGCTGGATCGTCGCCGAAGTACTCGGCCAGGTGGTGGGGTACGATCTCGATGCGGGCCCGGTAGTTGCCCACGTCGTCCACGTTCCAGGACCCACACCCGGTCTGCCACTCCTCGCCGTTGCGGTACACGGTGGCGGTAATCGCCGGCTCCGCCACCCCATCACGCGGCGAGGCCGGGGACAGGGTGGGGCACTCCAGGTGCAGCGTCCCTCCGCTGCATCCGGAGCAGCTGTCGCCGATCTCCAGATCGTCCCCCGAGCCGTTTTCGTACCAGAAAGTGAGCCCATCGGGGGTGCCGAAGATCTCGAAGGCGATCACCAGGCGTCCAGCGCCCAGCGCCTCGTCGGCGTCCGCCGGCTCGGTGCCGGTGGTCAGCAGGATGTTGCTGAACCAGCGGAACATGCGCCGGTAGCCGTCCGGGCGCTCGTCGTCCCGCAGGACCATGGGCAGCACGTTGCGGTGCGCGTCGGTGGCCGCGGTGCCCACCATCGGGCCCCGCTCGGCCAGCGCCTCCCACCGTTCCATGTTGGGCCCCATCTCCTGATGGAACGCGGCGAACAGTAGATCGGGCTCACCGGTGGCGTCCGGGTGACTGAAGGGTTCGATGTCCTCGATCCAGCCAAACGCATCCAGGCCGTAGATCTCCGGGCGGGAGTCCGGGTCGAGCAAGGCGTGCAGCTGGAAGACCTCCAGGCCCACCAGCCCCATGTCCTGCAACTCGGCCAGCGCCTCGTCGTCCAGCTCCTCGGGGTGCTGACGGAAGACCATCCCCCCGGCCGCCTCCACCGCTTCGAACAGCTCCGCGGTGCTGCTGTTGTACAGGTCGTGCGCCTCCTGCCCGGCCGGAGCGGCGTGGCGATCCAGCCCCAGCGGCATCAGCTCGTCCTCGATGCCCATCAGCAGGAGGACCTGATGGCCGGTGTCGCACTGGATCCGGCCGGCTATGGTCTCGCCGCCCAGTTCGACCGGCTCCGTGTCACCCATCATGAATAGCAGTTCGTCGAGGGTGTGCCAGGCCGCGTAGTCCGGGTGATCCGAGAGGTAGGCCAGGTCGATGGAGGTGCGGCAGAGGCCGTCCCGTAGCTCCCCCATACATTCCATGTCCAGCACACCTTCCACGTAGCCGAGGCCATCGCAGGCGTCGTGGGAATAGGGGGAATGGAAGTGGATGATGGAGCGCTTGGGCACGAATCCGCGGGGGTGGGCGATGTCCTCGCTCAAGGGCGGCAGGTCGCCGGACCAGGGGACGCGGGTGTCCTCTGGGCCGTCGGCGCTGTCGTCATCGGCGGTGTCGCAGGCGCACAACGCCAGGACGAACAACAAGAACAACCATCGGTAGTGCACTGGAGCCTCCCAACGGTTCATGTATAACACTGGTTGGCCTGGGCAGGACCTGCGATGACCGAACGTAAGAACGACCAAGAGCGACGAAGACAGCGGCGGGATCGCGCCAGGCGGGGCTGGTCGCCGCCGGGTGGTATGCCCCCGGGAGATCAGGGGGATCCGGAGCTCCGCCCCAGCGACGAGGAGACCCTGGATCACGTCTCGGGCCACTGGCGTATCTTCCAGCGCCGAGACGGCAATCGTTTTTCCACGGACGATTTCCTGTGTGCCTGGTGGGCCGCCCATCTGGTGCGGATCCTGGGCCTGCAAGCTCGGGATTATCTGGACCTGGGTACGGGCATCGGATCGGTGGGGCTGATGGTCTCGTGGTCACTCCCCGAGGTCCACTACACCGGGATCGAAGCGCAGGAGGTGAGCGCTGCCCTGGCCGCCCGCTCTATCCGCTACAACGGCTTGCAGGACCGCACCACGTTGCTCGTGGGCGACCTGCGCGACGAGGGCCTGCTGCCCGCCGGCCCTCGCTTTGACCTGATCACGGGCACGCCGCCGTATCTACCGCTGGGCGCAGGGCTGGAGAGCCATCGGCCCCAGCGGGCGCCGGCCCGCTTCGTACACCGCGGCGGGGTGGGGGACTACGCCACCGCCGCTGCCCGCTGCCTCCGTCCCGGCGGCCTGTTCGTGCTGATGTTCGCCGCCTATCGACCGGACGACGTGCCGCAAGCAGCGCAGGATGCCGGGCTGCAGATCCTGGCGAGGCGCCAGGTCATTCCCAAGGAGGGCAAGGACCCCCTGCTGGAGATCACGGCGATGACCGTCGGCGGAGACGGCCGCCCCTTCCCCGAGATCCCGGACGAGGGCCCCATCATGGTCCGGGACCGCGCCGGCCAGTGGACCGACGCCTACCAGGTCATCCGCGGCGACATGGGCTTCCCCCTGGCTCGTCCGTCGTCCTGAGGGAAATCCCGAGTACGAGTGTCTTTGGGGCTGTCGCCACGAGGTATGGACAGACAACATTGTGGAAGAAGAATGAAAAGAAGATAGATCTCATCCCCCAATCCCCCAATCCAAAAATATCTATTAGTAGAAGCGGCTCATATCCACGGCCAGACCCGCATAACATTCCCAAGGCGATCCAAGAATCACCCTCTTGTTGCGTAACTCGGAGGCTAACGCCTTAACCCGAGTGATACGCAACATCCGGTCGAGAAACCATCTTCCGGCACGTCCGTTCTTCAGGCATGTACCCGCCTGATTCAGGATTCGATTCACCGAGCGATCATTCACGGCGTGGGACTGCGTCGCGGGCTGGGATGGTGGCGGTGGCGCTGGCCGGGGCCGCGCTGGTCAGCGTGCTGTGCCGCTGCGGGCAGCCGGAGCCCAGCTGGTCCACCGATCCGGCGGGGCTCCCGTTCTTGAGGGAGCTGGAGGCGTCGGACCGGCACACGCGCCAGGACTACGTGGAGCACGTGGCCGGGTTGCGCCCCCAGCTGCCCGACGGGTTCACGATGGTCATCGAGCCCCCCTTTGTCGTGGTCGGGGATGGGGATCCGGCGGACGTACGCTGGCGGGCCGAGGGCACGGTCCGGCGGTATGTCCGGCTGCTGCGGCAGGACTACTTCGAGCAGGACCCGGAGCGGGTGATGACCATCTGGTTGTTCCAGAATTCCGGGAGCCTGGAGCGCCATCATGGGCGGATCTTCGGTGACGATCCGGCCTCATGGTGGGGGTACCACTCGGCCGAGAACAACGCCCTGGTGGTGGACATCTCGACCGGCGGCGGAACCCTGGCCCACGAGATGGTCCACCCGTTCATGGCCGCCAACTTCCCCGCCTGCCCCGCCTGGTTCGACGAGGGACTGGCGTCCCTGTACGAGTACCCGGACGAGAGGGACGGCCACATCTACGGCCACACCAACTGGCGTTTGCCGCCCCTGCAACGGGCCCTGGAAATGGGGCTGGTGCAGAGCTTCACCTACCTGACATCCACCAGCGTGGAGGAGTTCTACGGCGCCGAAGTGGGGCTCAATTATGCCCAGGCCAGATATCTATGCCATTACCTTCAGGAAAATGATCTATTGCGTCGTTATTACGAGGAATTCTTATCTGAACATGAGGAAGACCCCACCGGGTATCAGACCCTGATACGGGTGCTGGAAAGTGACGATATGTTCCAGTTCCGGGAACGCTGGGAACGCCACGTCATGGCCCTGGACTACCCACCCCGGACCTGATCACACCGTGGTCAGCGGCTGGCCGTGCCTCTCACGATAGGCCAGCATCACTCCCGAGCCGATGATCAGCAGTCCGCCCGCCACCGCCCAGGCCGTGGGAGGCGTGCGCCAGATGATCCAGTCCAGAGCCGACGCCACCGGGATCGAGACGTATCCCACCGTGGCCACCATCGGAGCTGCGGCGACCTTGTACGCGCTGGTCATCAGGATTTGCCCCAGCATCGCGCACATGGACAGGGCCACCAAAAAGGGCCAGTGCCCACCCTGGGGGAGCTGGGCCGAGGGTGCCGCCAGGAATCCGGAGAACAACAGCAACAGGACCGTGAAGTTGAGCACGACTGTGCCGGGCTGCTCGGTGCGGCCCAGCTTGCGAACCAGCAGGTGAGCCAGCCCGGAGAACAGCGACGCTCCCAACGCCGCCAGGCCGCCGACACTCACCACACCCGCGCTGAGCGAAGGCCCCAGCACCAGCAGCACTCCGGCCAGACTGAGACCCAGGCAGAGCCACACCCGGCTGCCGGCTCGTTCGGCCAGCATCACTGGCGCCAACAGGGCGATCCACACCGGCTGCAGCTTCATCAGCATCTGGGCTTCTCCCAGGGGCAGCCGGCCCAGGGAATAGAAGAACAGCAACATGGAGAGGAATCCGACGGCGGCCCGCATCAGGAGCGTCCAGCGAGCTTTGACGACTAGCGCCTGCTTGGCCTTGAGCAGCAGCAAGACCAACACCGGGATGGAGAACAGGGCCCTCCAGAAGACCAGCTGGGTCTCTGGCAGCTCTCGGTCCAGCAGCTTGACCATCGTGGCCATGCCGGCAAAACCCAAGGTAGCCAGGGACATCAGCAATGCCCCCAACACGGGCCGATTGTTGGGCATGATGTGGCTCGGGTTCAGTACTCGACGTAGCCGTCTTCGCGGTCATAGGTGAACAGGCCGCTGCCGTCGTTCCAGTCCGCGAAGGCGGTGGCCTCCCAGGTCTGGCTCTCGCCGTACTGCATCAGCACGTCCGCGTGGCCGAAGTACTCGTAGACGTAGCCGTAGCCGAAGACCTGGCCATTGAGGCTCTCCAGGTCCGTCTCCAGCGCTGCCAACGTGCCGTCACAGCCGATGCCGGACTCGGCGACCACGGCGGCCTCCGAGCTCTCCACGTCGAAGGCCCACTCGCACAGCTCGCAGTCCTCCCGGTCGCCGATGCGCGTCATCAGATAGCGGATGCGGCACAGCTCGTCGCCGGTGCCGTTACCGTCGATGAAATACAGCTCCTCGTGTCCTTCGTAAGACCCGACGAAGGCGGTGGCTTCACCCCGGTAGCCCAGCAGGGCGCTGTCGCCGGCCGAGTCGTCATCATCGCCGCTGTCGTCGTCGTCCCCGGTGTCGTCGTCCCCGGTGTCGTCGTCGTCCCCGGTGTCGTCGTCACCGGCGCTGTCGTCGTCGTCCTCGTTGCCGGTCTCGCAGCCCGCCACCGTGGCCAGCGCCAACATCAGCCAAACACTCAAAGCCAGTCGTATCATCAGCTACCTCTCATGATCACGGCTCGAAGGCGTACAGATCTTCGACGAAGACCGAGCGCCCCTGCAATTTGGTGCCTACCCAGTCCACGTCCCACACGACGTCGCCGTCCGGGGTGACCTCCCGCATGCGGCAACCTTCGCCGTAGTTGTGCAGGGTATTCCCCGACGGCAGGCGGTGGGCCTCCCCGGCGGTGTCGCCCTCCACGCCCTCGCCCTCGCCGAAGCTCCACACCTGGCGCAGGACCTCGTCATCCTCGTCGATCTCGTATTCCCGCGCCACCAGCTCCGTGTCGCCCGAGGCGGCGTAGGTCGACACTAGCAAGGTGCCGTCCCCGGTGATGTGGGCGCCGTGTTGCCACCAGAAGGTGGATTCGATGGGCTCGAATCCCCAGGCGTAGGGCAGCTGCCCCCACCAGCGCATGGCTGCGCCGGTCTGGTGATCGACCTCAACGACCGTGTTGGTCGTGTAGGAACAGTACAGGAAGCTGTCGGTGGCCTCGTTCCAGTACACGGTGTTGGACTGGCACTGCTGCAGGACGCCCAGGCTGTCGTGGAATTCCCCACAGTCCCAGATCGCCTCCACCTCGCCCCCCGGCTCCAGCTTGACCAACACCTCGTTCCACCAGGTGGCCGAGCCCCACACCAGGGTCTCGTCCGGTAGCTCGGTGAAGGCGTGGTGCAGCCCCGGGGTGTCGTAGCTCTCGACGATGGTTCCGTCGATCTTCATGCGATGCACCCGGGACCCGGCTCCCATGTCCAGGTCGGACCAGAAGGTCGACGCATCCCACAGCAGATCGTCCCCGTCCGCCGAGACGCGCATGAAGGTCGTCCAGTCGTTGTCGGGGGTCAGCATGGCCCACACCATGCGCCCCTGACGGTCGAGGATGAACTTCCAGTAGTCGCCGCCGGTCCATCCGCCATCGAAGGCGTTGATGCTGGAGACCAGGAACCGTCCCGCCGGGTCGTACGCGGCCGGGTCACTCACGAGCAGGGAGGGGAGGGGGAGTCCTTCGGGGTGATCGCCCGTTTGGGCCTGGTGCTCCTCGGTGACGGTGGGGCCCGCACCCCAGTCGTTGACGATGCGGAAGCGCACGTCCATGCCGTAGGGAATGCCCAGCAGGATTTGCTCCTGTTCGCCGGCGCCTGTCTCCCTGGGCGGACTCCGATGCCACTCCTCGTTCTCGAAGGTGTATTCGACGCTGGCTGTGGTCTCCACCAGCTGGGTCCAGTTGACGAAGATCAGGGTCTCGATGTGGTCGTGGAGCCGCCAGGTCACGTCCTCCACCTGGGCCTCCGTGGGGAGGCTGTCGTCGTCGTCATCCGCGGCGGAATCGTCGTCCCCCGTGTCATCGTCGTCCACGGCCGGATCATCGTCACAGCCGCACGCCCACAACCCGGCGGCCACGGCGAGCACGACGAACCACGGCCTAGTCCGCGACATACAAACTCTCCAACACCTCGTTGAACCCCAGCGCGTAGCCGAGGTCGGTGTTGAGTTGCCAGCCGATCTGTTGGTCCGGCGTCACCCGCTGGATCTGGCCCAGGGTGGCCCAGGTCACCAGCGAATCGCCACCTTCCATCCGGGTCACATCCCCGAGGACGAAGCTGTAGATCGACGGGTCGGGCGTGTAGGACCACACCTCCTCGGCCGTACCGGCGTCCACGTCGTAGGCGTACTCGATGACCCGTGACCGTGTGCCGCCGGCTCCGTCGTTGTCGAATACCACGATGGTGTCTTCGAGGACGTGGAACTGGTGTTCGTGGAGGAAAGGGGACGATCCACCATCCAGCTCGAGGGTGCCGGCCGCACCGGAGAGCCCCCACAGGCACTCGCCGCTCGACCGGTCGATCTTGACGATGGTGCTGAAGTTCCGGATGGACAGGTAATAGGCGTCCTCGTCCGGGTGGTAGTCCAGGGCGTTGGCCCAGGTCCAGCCGAACTCCGTGTCCGTACCGATGACCTCCGCCGGATCCCAGCAATCCCAGGCGCTCCAGACCACCTGCTGTGTGCCGTCCGGTGCGATCTCGATGATCTGATCGCCCCGCAGGTCTTCCCCGTCGAATTCACGGTACTCCACGACGATGGCCGCCAGCGTGCCGTCGGGTAGCTCGACAAAATCGTGGGCCAGCAACGGCACGGGGATGGCCGTGCGGTCCGAGCCATCGAAGGAGACCCGTACGATCTCCGAGTCCTCGGCCGGATCGCCGGACACACTGGCGGCGTTGTAGATGACCCCCTGGCCGTCCCCGGCGAGGCGGACCCGGTAGATGTCCAGCTCCCGGTTGTCGATGGTGTACCAGACGATGTTACCGTCCGGATCGAGGATTGTCGCTGCGGTAGTGTTGCCGATGAGCGGCACGGCCATGTAGTGCTCGTGGCCAACGCCGCTGACGGCGATGCCCGGCAGCTCGATGGGCAGGTTGCCGGTGGTGACGGTCCGCACATCGCTGACCACACCTTCGGTGCACTGCACCTGGTACTCGACCTCCGTGCTGGCCGGCAATCCCAGCAGGAGCTGCTCATGGACGCGGGTATCCGGTGTGTCGCCGGGAGTCTCCAAACCTCGCTCACCGACGGGGCCGTACTCGACGTGGCAGCCCGTGGGGTTGTCCGTCTCCCAGCGGACGGTGACGACCGTGACGACGTCCGCGCTCACGTCGGCCTGCAGATCGAGTATCTGAGTGCGGTCGGCTTCCTCGCCTTCGCAGCTAGCCAGTGGCGGGCACACGGCCACAATCCATGCCAACAAACGCAACTTCATCTATTCCTCTTCCTGCCCGGAGTCTAACCGAAAAACCGGGCTTTGAAAGGATGGGGAACTGCGGCGTGCCGGCCGGGGAAGGGTCAGTGCACCCGCACGGAGTGGCTGGTGCCGTCCGCCGGCCAGCGGCCACTGCCGCAGGTGCTGGCGAACAGGTAGTACTCGAAGGTAGGCGCCATCTCCAGACGGATCGGTAGGCTCAGGGAGTGTTCTTCGCCCACACCGAGCAGCGCCTGGTGCGTCCACTCCTCGTTGGCGCGTCGCCAGACCAGCTGGACGGTACAGTCGTCATGCCCGGGGGTCGTGGCTTCCATCATGATCCGGTCGCCGATGCTCACGGAATTGCGGGCCTCGTGCTCCAGGAGCACCCAGCGGATCTCGGCGACGGCGGACGGAGCCACCTGTACGGGGCCCTGGATCTCGTCGGTCATGGGTGGGGGGTCCGTCCGCAACGTTGCAGCGGTGAAGACCCCGATGGCCGCCGCAGCGGCGATGCCGGCCGCGATGGCCGTGCCTACCGAGACCAGCACCAGCGTGTACCAGGGCCAGAGCGTCTGTCGGGGCGGTATCTCCTGTAGCGGCGGCTCTTTGGGTGTCTTGTGACGGGACGGGCTGAGGGTCTGTGAGTAGGGGAGCTCTTCCGAGAATGGCGGCAGGCCTTCCCCACGGGGAACGGCTGGCACATTGCGACCCGTATCGCCGGAGCCCGGTAGGTTCGTCAGAGACATCGCCGCGGTCCGCTCCCTGCTGTCGATCCAGAATAAAAACCTGATTCCGCTTCGTGCTAGAAACCACAATTTCGTCAAGGGGGGTAGACGGTTAGCGCCTCCTGCCACAAGATGTAGGGGTGAGCCATCC
>CAZDDH010000140.1:0-22680 GCA_964504165.1 uncultured Rickettsiales bacterium
CGTCACGCAGGTCAGAAAGTCGCTCAGCCGATCCTCCGTATGACGGGAGTGTCGAGAAACCGGGAGAATAACGCACCACGACGCTTGACCACTCTACTCGTCTATCGTACGAATCCGCCAACTGGAGATCGACGAGCCATGGGACTGCTGACCGAAACCATCGAGGACTCCACGCACGTGACCATCGTCTTCAAGAGGCTGTGGATCCCCTACTATCTGTGCCTGCTGGCCCTGGTGCTGTTCGTGGCGCAAGGCTTCTCCAAGGCCCTGCAGGTCCAGGAGATCCAGTACGTGGTGTGGGGGCTCGCGTCGGTTGGTTTGCTCGGGATCTTTTATGGCTACCGATTGCTGTCGAGCCTGCAAATGCGGGGCTGGTCTCACATCGGTGGGCACAAGATGTCCATCAGGAATCCGGTCGCGATCCAGGCCCAGAAGACTCTCCCGGAGGATCTGGACGATGGGGATCTCGAGTGAGGATGGAGAGGATAAAGACCGTCCGAACCCACACCTCCTAACCTTCCCCCATCCCCGGTGTCCATCCCCACGACTCCAGAGGTGTCCACGATGGAGGTCCAACATGGCCCGGCACCTGCTCCTCGCGCTCTTGCTGGCGTTGGCAAGCTCTCTGTACGCCTGTGATACCGCGGAAGAAGGCACCGACGACGACGACGCCGAGGACGACGACGACGCCACGGACGACGACGACACCAGCGATGACGACGACACATCGGACGTGACCGCCACCGTGACCCTGAGCCTGGACGACCACCCGAACTCCGTGCTCTCGGCCATCGCCACGGTGACGTCCAGCGAACCCGGGACCGTGGAGATCGAGTTGTGGAACGACGATGTGGGGCCGCTCAAGACGCTCCCCACGGAGTCGAGCACGGACCACGAGATCGTGGTGGTCGGCATGCGCGCCTCGTCCACCTACACGCTGCAGGCCGTCGTGACCCTGGACGCCGGCGGGGTAGCGGCGAGCTCGGAGCAGGCCTACACGACCGGCGCCGCCCCCGGCCCGTTGCCGCCGGTGGCCGGCAGCTACACGGCCGACGCGCCGGTGGGGATCACCATCATCAGCCCCCAGCCGTCGCCCATGAGCGGGGATACGAGCACCTGGCCGACGCTCCTGGGCTACGACCGTGAGGGGGAACTGGTGTGGTACTACGCGCCCACCGACCTGACACCCATGGGGAGTGAGTTTTCGGCCGAACTCCAGGACGACGGTACGCTGCAGGTGATCCTAAACGGCCGTGTTCGCTTCATCGATATGGCCGGCGACACCATCCAGGACGTCCAGGCACACAATCCTAACTGGGTGCTGCACCACGACGCTCTGCGGCTCCCCAACGGCAACCTGATGCTGCTCACGGCAGACACTCAGAACATGGTCGTCCCGCCGTTCGAGGATCCCGTCGACGTCAAGTACGACATGCTCGTGGAGTTGGACACCAACTCCAACGTGGTGTGGAGCTGGTCGACCCTCGACCACCTGGACACGGACCGTTGGCCCACCCAGCTGTCCCTGGAACCCGAACCGATGTCCGGGGAGGCTGATTGGACCCACGCCAACGCCGTGTTCCACGACGAGTCCAGCGACACGCTGCTCATGACCCTGCGCCATCAGAGCTGGGTGATCGCCGTGGACCGCCAGACCGACGAGATCGCCTGGACGCTGGGGGAGGAGGGGGACCTCACCCTGACGTCGGGGGCGTGGTTCAGCTGCCCGCACGCCGCCAAGGTGCTCGATGACGGTACGGTGATGATGTACGACAACGCCAACGAGACCACCGAGGACAGCCGCGCGGTGATCTACGACATCGATACAACCGCGCACACCGCCACCCAGGCCTGGGACTGGGACACGGGTCTGTTCACCGTCAACCTGGGCGACGCGGACATGCTCGCCAGCGGCAACGTGCTGGTCTGCGCCGGGGGGGAGCAGAGGGGGCCTGGATCCACCGATGGTCTCATCGCCGAGGTGACCCCGGACGGCGACGTGATCTATGAACTGGCCATTGGCGATGGCCTGTGGACGTACCGGGCCGAGCGGGTGACGTGGTTGGTGGAGGGGGATTAGCGGCCAGGATACGTGTAGAGTTCATTGGAAGTGGACTCAACGGGCGTGAAGCTCACGAGGCGACGGTCGCATGGAAGACAAATCGACAGACAAGGCATGGTTCAACGGCATAGGCCTTTTCAAACACACCTATGACGATCCGGACAGGATCCCCCAGTACGAGGAGCGCACCGTTCTCGTGAAGGCGAGGAACCTCGACGCAGCTCGGGAGCAGATCCTGGAGGAATTCAGTCAGTACGGAGATGGCGAAAACCACGTGACCTTCCTGGAAGAATACGATGTGAACGAGGTATTCGATGAGTTGGGTTCAGGGGTGGCGGAGGTCGCATACCGTATGCGTCTTTTCTCGGGCAGCGAAGCGGAATACGTCCTGAAATACTGGACGGATCTGCGCCCGGACTCCTGTGGAGAGCTGGGCTGGAACCACGTCTGGCACAATCAAGATGACCAGTCATGCGGTTGCTACAACTGCAGAAGCGAAGTGGAAGGCTCCCTGCAAGATCTGGAGAGCAACCATGAAGAGCAAACCGATATTGGGACTGGTTCAAACCGCAAAAAGAGACTGACGGACAGGGACTGGTACGTGGCCACGAACACACTCATCACTGTCGTGGTAGCCGCGATCATCGTAGCCATCGTGAAGGCGAGCCTCGGCATGGCGGATCACACGCTGGGAGCGATGCTGTCCGGTGCTGTCATCGGGGGAGCTGTTGTTGGGGCGCCGTTCTTGTGGAATATGCGGTTCGTAAAGAGGAATCCATCGCCTTGAAAGCTGGCGGGGTCAGCAACGAGTTGGACTTGGAAAGCGATGGGTCAGGGATTGCCGTTGTTCGAGATGGTGACCACCCCACCGATATCGTTGACGCCGATGGCATCGCGCAAGGCTTCGGCGGTGGACATGGACAGGCTGCCGTTGCCGGTGATGGTGAAGTCGCCGCCGATGCTGTCGATGCCGTACATCGCCGACAGGTCCGTCAGCAGCTCGTTTTCGAGGATCTCCAGGTTCGCTGCGATGGCCGTCAGTGAATGGAGGCCGTCCACGGAGGTCAGGCCGCCGTTGTAGGACAGCGACAGCGAGCCGTCGATCTGCTCCAGGTTGTCCAGGCCCGATAGATCGTCGAGGTGCAGGTTGTCTGACAGCAGCAGGTCGTCGCCGATGTAGGCCAACTGCTCGAGCCCCTGCAAACCATCCAGCGCCTCGTTATCCACGAAGCTCATCGTGCCGCCCACCGTGCCCAGCATGGCCAGGCCCTGAACGCTGGCAAGGTCCTCGTTGCCCTCGATGATCAGGTCACCGCCGACGTAGGCCAGCTGTTCCAGCCCGGTCAGGTCCACCAGGCCCGTCGAACCAGAGAGGGTCAGGTCCTGACCGATGGTCTCGAGGGAACCCAACACCGAGAGGTCCGTCAACGGCAGCGGGTCGTCGAACTGGAGGCTGTGGCCGATGGACTCCAGGGACTCGAGGCCGGAATAGGACTCCAGCAAGGGGTTGCCCTGGATTCGGAGAGTGCCACCGATATCCGTCACCTGGCCCAGCGCTTCGATGGACTCCAGCCCCCCATTGGAGGTGATCAACACGCTCCCGGTGTACGCGGTCACACCGTCGATGCCATCCAGAGAGGACAGCTGGTCGTTGTCCGTGACCTCCAGCGAATAGCACGCGGTCAGGTCGTCGAGACCGTCGAGAGAGGTCAGCTGGGGTACATATTCGATCGAGAAGATCGCGCCGACATCGGACAGGGAACCCAGGGGTGCCAGCGTCGAGACGTTTTGCAGGGATTGGAGCGTCAGGTCGCCGTCGACGCGCTCCAGCGCCTCGAGCCCATCGAGGGAGGTCAGCGGATCGGCGTTGAGGTTGTGGTTGCTGATCGTCAGGTCGTTGTGGACCTCTACCAAGGAGCCCAATGGAGCCAGGGTCGCCAGCTGTTCGTTGTCGGTGATTGTGAGGTTCGAGCCGATGGACTCCAGCGCTGCCATCCCCGACAGATCAAAAAGAACCGGGTTGTCCTGCATGACCACCGAACCATCGATCTGGGTCGGCATGGTCAACGCAGCGGTGGACGCCAGCTGCTCGAGAGTGTCGAGCCACAAGCCGCGGAGCTCTGTGACCTGCTCCAGCCCGGCCAGGGACGACAGCTGAGAGGTCTCTACAATCTCCAGTTCACCGCCTATCCGTTGCAACGAACTCAGGCCCTGCAGCGACGTCAGATCATCCAGATTGCCCAACAACAGATCCCCGTGGATCTCGGTGACGTTTTGCAGCCCGGAGAGGGTTGTCACGGATAGACCCTGCCAGGATTGCCATCCTCCGACGGTCAGCGAGCCACCGATCTCTACGAGGAGCTCGAGCCCTTGCAGCGAGGCCAAGTTGTCGACGTCGTAGATGCGTACATCGCCGTCCACCTCGCACAGGCAACCCAGGCCCGTCAGATCGGTCAAGCTGATGTCGTGGATCGTCAGGTCTCCGGTGATGGCGTCGTAGCTGTTGCAAAATGCCTGCAGGTCTCCCACGTTGTCGCCATACTCGAACTCCACGGACCCCTGGTAGGCCGTCACGGCGGCACACAGGTCCAGCCCATCACAGTGCTGGTGGTTGCCGTCGCGGGGGATGTCCTCGGCCTGCGGGTGGATCGACGGGTCGGTGTCGTCACAGTCGTAGTACAGCTCGTACCCGTCACCGTCCAGATCGTCATCGAGAGTCGATTCGTCGCAATCGTCGTCGATGCCGTTGTAGGTCTCCTCGGTCCCCCCGGGGTGGGCGTCTTCTTCGGTATCATCGCAGTCTTGATCGTGGCCGTACCCGTCGCCGTCGAGGTCATCGTCGGGGGTCGATGCATCGCAGTCGTCGTCGATGCCGTTGTAGGGATCTTCGTTCACCCCGGGGTTGATGTTCGGATCGGTGTCGTCGCAGTCCTCACCGTCGTCGTAGCCGTCAAAATCACCGTCGAGGTCCGACGTCTCGCTGTCGCAGTCGTCGTCGATTCCGTTGTGGGGCACCTCGTCCGAACCTGGATGGACGTCACCATCTTGGTCGTCGCAGTCGACCTCGAAGCCCCAACCATCGCCGTCACCGTCGTCGTCGGGGGTCGAAACATTGCAGTCGTCGTCGATGCCGTTGTAGGGCGTCTCGTCTGCACCGGGGTGGACGTCGGGGTCCTCGTCGTCACAGTCATGGTCGGCGTCGTAGCCGTCGCCGTCCTGATCATTGCTGTCGTCATCTTCCGGGGACGAACAACCAAACGATCCGATCAACATCAGGGGGAACAGCGCCACGAACAGCGCCAACATGGCCTTTTGAACGGTCATCGAAGCCTCCAAGCGTAATGTACGCCTACATCGCGCTGCCAATGCATACGCAGCGCATACTCACGGGTGCCGAGATACTAGATGAAACACGGGCTGGCAATTGCCTCGAACGTGTACTTGACCCCGATTCTCGGTGCCGCCTACGCTGGGCCCGCACCATCCGAGGGCCCCATGCACACACGACGACCCCGACTGACGCGACGACAGATCCTCGAAGCCATGGGCGCCACCGGCCTGCTGTTGCACTGCAGCGCACTGAGCCTGCTGGCAGGCTGCAACCCCGGGGAGGACGGCGACGAAGACGAGATCCTCCGCTTCGCCGTCATCACCGACATGCACCTCAAGGCGGACTCCACCCACCCCAACAACGGGGTGATGGCCGAGACGGTGGCGATCCTCAACGCCATCGACCCGCCCGTGGAGCTGGTGCTGATGCCCGGGGACCTGCTGGACGACCTGCCCAGCGACGATCTGGCCTACTACGACGAGCACGACGACACGGCGATCCACCGCATGAGCGAACTCCTGGCCGGGCTGGAGATGCCCTGGCTCGCGGCTCTGGGTAACCACGACTACTACCTCAACGACGGGGGGCTGACCAACGAGCTGACCGAGGATTTCCCGGGCCGGGAGGCGGTCCTCGCGGCGGGGCTAGACCTGCCGGGCATGTGGTTCCGTCACGACCACCGGGGGGTAGCGTTCTATGGCCTGTCCACCATGCAGCCACAC
The DNA here is from genome assembly GCA_964504165.1 of uncultured Rickettsiales bacterium. Lineage (GTDB taxonomy): Bacteria > Myxococcota_A > UBA796 > UBA9615 > CAYRNR01 > CAZDDH01. The sequence continues at coordinate 6,116 of CAZDDH010000140.1, forward strand.
CAGGATGCCGAGTGGATCCCCGGTTCTTGCGGGTCCTTCGGCGAGGAACAGGTCGCCTGGCTGGAACAGCAATTAGCCGACGGCACGCCCGCCGTGCTGTTCTTCCACCACGCCCTGGCTCTGGACAACGCGGTGGGGGCCGGACTGTCCGGGGCCATGCCTTTCGAGGTGCCGCGGGCCGAAGGGAACTACGCCAAGTACGAGGGCTCGGAGTACGAGGGCTGGACCGACCCTATCTACGCCGTGCTCGAACAATACGCCGGCCAGATCCAGGCCATCTTCGTGGGCCACGGCCACTGGTTCGTGCGCGACGAGCTGGGGGGCATCCCGGTGATGATGACGGACTCGATCGGCAACTCGGTACTGTTGACGGCCGTGGGGGAGGGGGACGAGGCGGAGCCTATGCGATACCACCTTGTGGACCTGAACTTGACCACCGGCGAGATGGCCATCGCCAACGAGGACTGGTTCGAGTACGACTCCTGATTTTCATTCCCTAAAAACTCGACCCGATTTGACACGGTTTTGACAATCGGGCGACGATCGAATCTGATAGCTGGAATCTGTGCTCAGTGCGGGAGTACGACCATGCCATCGATCCGATACGCCTTCCTCTTCCTGTTGGTGCTCGCGTCCGGGTGCGCGCAGGAGCTGGAGAGCCCGACGCCGGCCACCAGTGGGCTCGACCCAAATCTGGTCTGCGGCGAGCAGTTGGTCACCGCGGTGACCGTCAGCGGGAGTGGGCTGTCCCCCGTGGTGGTGGACGCGCTGACCGATGACCCCGGGCTGGCCTTGCCCCAGCTGTCACTCCAGAAGACCCAAGATCTGGACGGCGGTGGCGACGGTGGCGACCCCGTGGTGCTCGACGACACGGCAGGCGAACACCACGTGCGATGGATTGACGACGCCACGATGGAGTTCGACATCTACCCGGAGCTGGACCTGGAATCGGGGGGCTATGACTTCTTCGCGGCGAACGCCGACGGGCAGACCGCTGCTTTCACCGATGGATTTGCCGTGGTCCCGGCCCCGACCCTGGACGCCATCGAACCCCAGATCCTGTGCGTAGACCAAGAAGACCAGCTGCTGGCGCTGACCGGAACGACGTTCATCGAGGTGGACGGCCAGCTGCCCACCGTGACCATCGGCGACCACCTGACACTCACGGTGGACGAACTGGACGGCTGCGTAGAGGTGGCCGCGGCGGACTTCCGGTACTGCACGGATGCGACGGTGACCGTGCCCCAGGCGACGCTCGATCCCGGTGTCTATGACGTGACGCTGACCAACCCCGATCCGGCCTCCTGCACATCGACCGAATCGATCCAGATCGAGATCGTGCCCCCGCCAGCCCTCGAAGAGGTGGACCCCAACCTGGTGTGCACCGCCCAGTTCGACAACGAGCTGACGCTCACCGGCAGCGGCTTCCTGATCCTGGACGGCGTGCTACCAACGGTGGACATCGGGGCGTCCTATTCGGCCGAAGCGGACGCGGCGGCCGGCTGCGAGCTGCTGCTGGGCCCGGCGGGTGGGGAGACCTGCACGGAGCTGACGTTCACCATCCCGGTGGGCACAGTGGAGGCTGGCTCCTACGCCGTGGTGGTGACCAACCCGGCGCCGGCGGACTGCTACAGCTCCGAGGAGGTGGCCATCGAAGTTGTGCCGCCACCCACCCTCGAGGAGATCGACCCGGAGATCGTCTGCGTGGACCAGGCGGATCAGCCGATGGTGCTGACCGGCACGGGCTTCCTGGACATCGACGGCGCCCGGCCGACCGTGACCGTCGGCGCGGTGGACTACATCGCCGATTCGGTGAGCGACTGCGTCGACCTGGCGACGGCCAACGTGCAGTCCTGCAACCAGCTGACCGTCACCCTGACGATGGGCTCCCTGCAGCCGGGGACCTACGGCGTGTTCGTCACCAATGCGGAGCCGGCCAACTGCCAGTCCACCGAGACGTTGGATATCGAGGTGGTCCCGCCGCCGACCCTGTCCGGGGCCGCGCCGGAACTGATGTGCAACGAGCAATCGGACAACGAGCTGGTGCTCACCGGCAGCGGATTCCTGGTCCTGGACGGGGTGCTGCCCACCGTGAGCATTGGCGTGGACTACAGCGCCGAAGCGGACGCGGCCAATGACTGCTTGCCGCTGACCGGCTACCTCAACGGTGAAACATGTAACGAGCTCGTGTTCACCGTGCCGATGGGCATGGTGAGCGCGGCGGTGCACGCGGTGACGGTGATCAACCCGTCGCCGGCGGGCTGCAGCACGGCCGGGGCGACGGAGATCGAGGTGGTCCCGCCCCCCGAACTGACCGCCCTCTACCCCACGGAGATGTGCGTCGATGCGCCGGACGTGCTCCTCACCCTGGAGGGCAGCGGCCTGCTGCTGCTGGGGGCGGACTGCTCGGACCCGGCAAACTGCCCGACGGTGACCATCGACGGCGTGGACTACGTACCCCTGGCCCTGGATGGCTGTTCGCCGCTGGCCGGACCCGCCGGCGGGGAGGCCTGCACCAGCCTGGACATCGAGATCCTCACCGGGACCTTCCCCGCGGCTGGCAGCTACCCCGTCGACGTGACCAACCCGGCCCCCGCCGACTGCGTGGCGGACGTGTCCGTCACCTTGGGCGTGGTCGATCCGCCCACCATCACTGGGATCGTCCCCGATCTACTGTGTGACGACGGCGGTGATTTCAGCGTGATGGGGACCGGATTCCAGCCCGGCGCCGAGGTCTATCTGGACCAGATCCCGGCGACCACGGTGACGTGGGTCAACGACACCCAGCTGGATGTGACCTTCGCCATGATCCTGACGCCGGGGTTCTACGACGTCACGGTGGTTAACCCCGACGGCTGCGAGGTCACCTATCCGGCCGGCATGGAGGTGGTCCCCGGTCCGTCGATGTACTTCATCGATCCCCCGGTGATCTACAGCGAGATCACCACGACCATCAGCCTCTACGTGGGCGGCGTGACGGGGACCATCACCGACGTCTGGATCGAGGAGGTGGCCACCACCACAGTCCATATCATCACCAACTTCGTCTACGACGGGGCCGGGACCATCCTGGCCGAGATCCCGGCGGGGGCGCTGAACCTGCCGGAGGGCGAATACACGGTCTACGTGGAGGACGACACCAACTGCCCCTCCATGCTGGAGAACTCCCTCTACGTCGAGGAGGACCTGGAGCTGGCGGTGACCGGTATCGAACCCTCCTTCGGCTGGGAGCAGGAGGACACGCCGGTGGACATCTGGGCCGCTGAGGCCGGTGATCTACAGGCCGGCGAGGTGCAGTTCACCGACCTGCCCCGCGTCTACCTCAACCCCAGCTCCGGCCTGGCAGCCACCGGACTGGTGAGCGTCAGCTACAAGGACGCGACCTGGCTCAGCGCCGTGGTGCCCGAAGGCCTGCCCGCGGACGTCTATGACGTCATAGTGGTCAACCCGGCGCCGGGCAACGAGATCGGGGTGCTGTTCGGGGCCTTCACCATCACGGTGGACCCGCCGCCGGTCATCGACTCCGTGTCGCCCACCCGCACGGACGCCTCCACGGCGACGCCCGTGGTGATCAACGGCTCGGATTTCCGCAACCCGACGGTGGACCTGGACTGCCTGGAACCCAACCAGTCGACGACCAACTTGGCGGCGACGATTACGGCGTTCAGCGGGACCAGCATCGACGCCGTCGTGCCGTCGGACACGCTGGCCGCGGGCACGGTGTGCGTGGTGCGGGTGACCAATGACGATGGGTCCTACTACGACTACTCGGCCATCTCCGTGGGCAGCCCCTCGGGCAACCTGTTCAGCTGGGCGGCCGGGCCGGACATGGTGGTGGCCCGCCGGGCTCCGGCGGCCGTCGCCGGCCGGGCCACGGAGCGGTCGCGCTACCTGTACGCCATCGGCGGGGACGACGGGGACGCGGGCGGCGCGATGGCCTCTGTCGAGGTCGTGCAGCTGGACGCGTACGGCAATCTGGGCAGCTGGGAGATGCTGCCCGGCGAACTCCCCGAGCCGCGGACCCTCGCCGGCGTGGCGCAGGTGGGACGGTTCATCTTCGTGGTCGGGGGCAACGACGGGTTCGGCCCGGTGGATTCGGTCCTGCGGACCCAGATCCTCGACCCGCTGGCCGCACCGCCGTTCGACGCCATGAGCCTGGACTACGGTGGCGGCAACGGCCTGGACGGGGGCACCTGGACCTACCGCATCTCCGCGGTCTTCGATGCCGCCGATCCTATCAACCCGGGGGGCGAATCGATGGCCAGCGACCCGGTCGTGGCCATCCTGCCGACCGTGCCCGACATGATCCACACCACCATCTCGTGGGAGAAGGTGGTGGACGCCATCGGCTACAACATCTACCGCTCCCCGTACGCCAACTCCGGCTCGGGAACCGAAGAGCTGCTGGACTACGTGCCGGACGACGGCATCCCCCAGAACCTGACCCAGCAATTCACCGATGTGGGTGACCCGACCACGGCAGGCTACGTGCCGCTCCCTGACGGTTCCCTGGGCGAGTGGGCCGAGGTGTCCCAGCTGCCCGGACTAGACGCCGACGACGCGGCCCGGGAATCGCCGGCCGTGGCCGTGGGCTGGGATCCGGTCTACCCCACGACGATCGCGTACATCTACGTCGCCGGGGGTCTGGATGGATACGGGGCCTACCGCGACACGATCCTCTACCTGGACGTGACCGACGACGGCGAATCGCTGGGCAGCTGGAGCACCAGCGCCAACCTGCTGGTCGACGGCCGCAGCCGGGCGGGCGGATTCACCGTGGACGAGACCTACCACTCCATCGTCGGCCAAGGGGAATCCTGGATTTACGTGGGGCCCGGGCTGACCTCCACGGGGACCAGCACGGCCACGGAGGCCGGTGAGGTCCTGGGCGGCGGCGAACTCGGCTGGGCGGGTAACGTGGACAACTTCACACCGGGCCGGGACGGCTACGCCTACCTGTCGGCCAACAACTACCTCTACATCATCGGGGGCGAGCGGGGAGCGTCGCTGGCCGCCGACGACGGCAAGGAGGCCGAGATCACCGGTCCACCCAGCCTGGGCGGCTGGAACAGCCTGGGGGGGAGCCGGCTCACCGAGCCCCGCGGGCTGCCGGGTTCGGCCATCGAATCGGCGGTGGTGTTCGCCATCGGCGGCGTGGATGACAACGGCCAGGCGCTGGCCACAACCGACTACACGAACTTCTAGGGGGCGAGCATGCGATTCTTGATGACACTGGCTCTCGTGTTCGCCCTGGCCGCCCCCGCTGCAGCACAGGAAACGCCTGACACAACGCCGGCCACCGGCGGACCGGCTGGGTTCGTGGTCGGCCTCCACATCGGCCCGAGCTTCTCGGCCTTCTCACCGCTGAAGACGACCGTCCTGCCACGCCTGGAAGTTGGGGCGGCGTTGCCGTTCCTGGGCCAGCGCCTGCAGCTGTTCGCCGTGGCCTCCTATCAAGCTCCCAAGGCGGAAGGGGAGGTGGAAGACACCCGCGTGCCGGGCCTGACCTTCAGCTATACGCTCGTGGAGAAGGAGCTGATGCTCGGCGGCGGCCTCAATGTGCGGTTCCTGGAGCTGGGGCGCCCAGTGAACCCCTATGTGGCCATCGGCCCACAGGTCTTCTTGCTGGAAACGGTGGCCAACGGCGAGGCCGATGGGGCGGCGTTCGGGGAGAACCGGGAGACGGACACCAAGGTCGGGCTGTACGCGGGCGCGGGCGTGGAGATCCGCCTGGGCCCAGGCGCCCTGTTTGCTCAGATGGGATTCACGTGGTGCAAGCTGGATGGATTGATCACCGGCGTCAGCAATACCGGGGCGCTCAATCCGACGGTGGGGTACCGGCTGATTCTCTGATCGCCCCTTCACTCCACGTCTGGGCTTCTCGCGCATAGTAACTGGTAGGAGGCCAGTATTCCGTTGCCGGGGCGACCCATGCGTCAGCACATCGAGGTGAGCGACGAAGAACTGCTCGAGGTGTTTGCCGGCGGTGATGACGACGCTCTGGAAGAGCTGATTCACCGCCACGGTATGGGGATCAAGAACTACGCCTTCCGGATCCTACGCAACGAGCAGGACGCCGAAGACGTCTACCTCGAGACCTTTACCAAGATCTTCCTCAGCCGCGCCGAGATCCGGACGAACGAATCTGCCCGAGGATTCCTCTACACGATCGCCCACCGGTTCGCCCTGATGAAGCTCCGACGCAAGAAGACGACGAACAAGTACGCGCCGATGCTGACAGCCATCTCGGGCGGGCAGAACGTTCAGCCCAGCGCAGAAGAGAGGGTCTCTGCGGCGGAAATGGCGACCGCCGTGGAGCGCGCCATCGCCAACCTGTCCGTGGAGCACCGCCAGGTCCTGTTGCTGCGCACGGTCCACGGGCTGACCACCAAGGAGACCGCTACGGCGGTCGGCCGGGACGAATCCCAGGTCCGTTCCCAGCTCAGCTGGGCAAGAAAACGCATCCGCGCGATCACGGCCGAGGAACTCAATTTCCAGCTACCACTACCGAAGAAAGGAGGGGGGAGATGAATCAAGGGAAATTCCCCCTGGACGACGAATCGCTCGACCGGATTTTGCGGGATCTCGCGCCGGTCACGTCGCCCGGCAAGACGCCCGCGGAGACGATGGCGTTCATGTCGAACGTGGCCGCTGGGGCCGGGCTTGCCGCCCACGCCACGGCTGGCACCGTCTGGGCCTGGTGGAAGATCGCCGCCGTCTTGGTGGCGGGGATTTCCCTGGGTGTCTTCGGAGATCGTTTTTACCAACAGGCGATGGCCCAGAATCTCGGGGAAGAAGGAATTGCGGCGTCTTACGAAACGATAGAAAAAATCTGTCCCCAGGCCCAGGCAGAAGAGTCCCAGCTAGCGGCCGCCGAACCGGAGATCGAGCCTCCTGCCCCGGTTACGATTGCTGTGGCGCCGAGCACCTGCGCCGAAGTTCCGAAGCCACGCACCGGGGTAACGGACGTGGCTGCCCAGGCAGCACCGTCCCCGGCGTCAACTCGATTCGATGACGCTCAGGCTCTCGAAGACGACGGGGATTGGTTCGAAGACGTGGATCGAGGTACGCTGGAACCGCCAGCCTGGGATCATGACGAGGAGCGGGAAACGGCAAACACGGATCCGGGTCCTCCGGACACGGTGGTTCCCGTCGCTCAGCAGGACATTCAAACAAGGACTCATCGGCCCATATTGCCAGGGGATACCCAGCTCCAACTCGGTGGGGGAGCTCTGACGACGCCGGGCATCTTCGTGCCCCGCATCCAGGCATCCATCGCCTATCATGGCCCCTCGAAGAAGCTCAGCCGGCCGATGCTGACCGCCGGTGTCGATCTCGGTTTGATGTCCACCATCGAGGACACGACTTGGCGGTTCATGGGAGGGATCGACGTTGGGGCCGGGATCGTGCTGGGCGGTTCCCGGCTGCGCTTTGATTTTGCCTGGACCATCGGCGCCAATATGGTGCCCGGTGCCGCGATGGCCGAGAGCATGTCTCCCCTGCAACCCCGGTGGCTAGAGATGATGACCGGGCCCGAACTGGCGCTGATCATCTACATGCCCAAGGGGCCGGGCCTGCGTCTGGGTACGGACATCAAAGCCAGTTTCAGGCCGGTCGACGGGATGTCGAACCCATTCGTCCAGCCCTGGTTTGGCCTGACCGTGGGCGTGGATCTGCCGCTCAAACGACCCGTGAGCTGAATTCAATCCCCACCAGATACATTTATTTGGATTCCCGACTCCACCTCTTTTGAACTCATGCATCTTCAGAGTGTCCGATGGGCCCTGGCGGCCCTGGCTGAATGGACGACGACTGGAGGAACATGCTCGACGATACGATTCTTGGATCAATAATACTCGCGGCGGGCGGACGATTCCTGCCGCTGTTGAGTCTGGTAGTAGGGTGTTTCGGTTGCGCCACGGCTACCTCTGAATCGGCGATACAGATCAACGAATTCATGGCAGCGAACGAGACAGTCGTTGCCGACGAGAATGGCGAGTTTCATGACTGGATAGAGCTTTACAACGGGGACGATTCAGCACGGTCCCTGGAGGGTGTCTTCATCACCGACGATCTGGGGGCAGCTACGTTGTGGGCGCTGCCCGACGAGCTCTCCATCGAGGCCTCGGGCTACCTGGTGCTGTGGGCCTCCGGCGAGACCACCACGAGCCAATTCCACCTGCCTTTCAAGCTGGACAGGAGCGGGGAGGCCATCGGTCTGTACCGAGACGAAGGTGAAACGATCGTGACGCTGGATGCCGTTTCGTACATCGGCTCGGTTCCCGACGAGTCCATCGCACGCGAGACCGATGGCGATGACCACTGGGTCGTCACGGACCAGCCGACTCCTGGTGCACCCAACGACTGATCGAGACGACAGGACCGACATGCGGGGCATTTCTCATGGGCGCCTGGCCGCAGGTGTAGCGGCACTCCTGGCTTTCGTGCTGATGGCGATTTTCCTGCCGCGCACGAGTGGACTGCGGCAGCGGGCTGTAGTCGAAGCCGGTCGGACGTTCAGCTTCCGCTCTCTGGACAACGGCCGCTACTCGACCAACTTGCAAGACGGATTACCGGCTCGCGGCCAGGGCATGATCAACCAGCAGATCCTGCAGTTCCAGCGCAGCGAGTTGCTGGAGATGAAGCTTACCGCCGGCCTTGAGAATGGTTCTCGGGTGGCCGCCGGTGACGTGCTGGCTACCATCAACTCCCCTCGCCTGGATCGGCAGTTCGCCGAAATGGAAGCCAACCGCGCGTCGCTGGAGGCCACCCGAGGACTATTGGTGGCCGGGGGGCACCCGGCCGACGTGCAGGAAGCCAGTCGGGAACTGGAACTCGTCCAGGTTGCCAGGGACGGGACGAGGGCGCAGCTGGACCGGCTGCAGGCGTTGGCAGGAGAAGAATTGATCTCTGTCGCCGAGGTGGAGGCCGCCCGGCTGAAGAACGACCTGATGGAGCTGGAGGTGGAGCTGGCCCGGTCGAGGCTGGACGTGGCTCGTGGACTGGTACGCCCGGAAGAGCTAAGGGCGCTGGATGCCGAGATCCTGGCGCTGGATACTCGGCTGGCAGAGGTTCACGAACTGCTGGCCCGGGGACAGATCAAGAGCCCCATCGGCGGCATCCTTGAGGTGGGAGGGCGCCGGACGCTGCTGCGGGTCTATGACATCGAGACCGTCTACCTGCGCATCCCCATCCCAGAGGCCGACCGCTACCGCGTGGAGATGGGGGACGCGGTGGAGTTCCACACCCCCTCCCTGACAGGGCGGACCTTCATCGGCGACATCATCGACCTGGGCGAGAACGCCACCAGCCTCAATGGCCTGCAGATCTTCTGGGCCAGCGCCGCCGTGCAAAACGGGGACGGCTCCCTGCGTTCCGGGATGACCGGCGTCGTGGACATCGCCCTCAGCGGCGGGCGCCGGAGCATGATCGGCACCCTGCTCCGCGAGTTCCTGGGAGGCTGACGTGAACAACCTGGACCTGGAGCTGGCCTTTGGACAGGCGCTGAACCTGGACGTCGTCCAGATCTTCCAGACGATGCTGCTTGGCCTGGTGCTGGGCGTCATCGTGGCGCTGGTCTACCGCATGTCAGTACCGGGCCGGGTGCTGTCCCCGGCCATGCAGTCGTCCCTCGTGCTGCTGGCCCTCATCGGCGCGATGGTGATGATGGTCATCGGCAACAACATCGCCCGAGCCTTCTCGTTGGTGGGCGCCCTGGCCATCATCCGTTTCCGCACCCGCCTGCGCAGCCCCTGGGACATCACCTTCGTGTTCTTTGCGCTGGCGGTGGGTATCGCCTGTGGGGTGCTGGCCTACCGGGTCGCCATCGTGGGCACCATCATGGTGACGCTGTCGGTGGCGTTGCTGGGGATCCTACCGCTGGGAGCCACCCGCGGACCGATCCACATGATGCGCATCGACATCGCCGCCTACGAAGGGACGGAGAAGGCACTCAAGACGGTCCTGGACACTTTCCTGCGCAACCGCACCCTCATGGAGGCCCGATCCCTGCGATTTGGCGAGACGCTTTCCTACCGCTACCGCGTCGTGCTCGAGGCGGAGGAGCAGATCGAAGCCATGCTCCGTGAACTCTCCGACATCGAGGGGGTGGAGCGCGGCGTGGTGGACGCGGACGAGGACGCGGCGGGACGGACGGATTGATCCACGACGGATGGAGACCATGAGCCGATCGAGATCGCGAACCCTCACCCCATGTGTCGGGCTCGCGGCGCTGTGCTGGCCCGCGTGTGCAGCTGCCGCCAACCCGGAACCCCTGACCCTGGAAGACGCGTTGCGCAACGCCTCCATGCAGGACGAGACGGTCCTGGCGGCCGGCGAGACGCTCGAGGTGGCCAGGGCTGGCGTGGCCGATGCCACGGCCAATCTCCTGCCAACCGTCGAGGTGTCCGCGGCGCAGGCCTTCGGTAGCGGAGTCCAGGATCGGATCGATGGCACGTACGCAGAAAAGCCATCGTACCGTCGCGCCGAGTTGGAGGTACGTGTCCCGCTGCTGGATCTGGACGAGGTGGGAGGAGTGGTGGCGGCGAAGAGGGAACGAAGGGCGGCAGCTGCCCGGCAGGAGATGACCCGCGACCAAGCACTGTACGCCGTGGCGCGCGCCTACCAGGAGGCGCTGTCGGCCCAGGCTGCGGTCGAGAGTGCCCGGGCATCCGTGGATTCGGCCGTTGCCCTGGAGCGTGCCACACGGATCCGTGTGGACTCCGGCGACGAGATCCAGCTGGAACTCGACAGGGTGCGAGCCGATCGCGTCGTCGCCGAGGGCAAGGCGCAGCAGGCCGCCTTTGCCGCGGAAGTTGCCGTGGTGCGCCTGGCATACGCGGCCAATCTACCCGCAGAAGAATACGAACTGATCCCTCCCCAGCGCACCACGATCCCCATTCCGGACACGGATTCCCTCGATGGACTGGCGGGCCTGGGTCGCGCCGACCTTCGATGCAGTCACTGGACATTCGAGGCGGCCCGCGCCAGACGGCGGGCCGCCGGGCTCGAGTTGGTTCCCGACATCAACCTGGAACTCAACGGACGGTATACCGATATTCGCGACGATCGGGATCCGGAACGATGGAGAGTGATGCTGGTGGCCAGTTGGACCCTGCCCGGGCTCATCGACACGCCAGCCAAGATGAAACGGGCGAGGGCGGTCGAGCGGCGAGCCGAGCTCGATGTCCGCCGTCTGCAGCGGGAGATCGACCTCTCTGTCCGAACGGCCGAGATCCACCTGGCCGCGGCGCAGGCCGCGGTCGTGGTGGCCGAAGAACACGCTTCGATCGCCAGCGACAACTTAGCAGCGGGCATGGCGCTCTACGAGGGCGGCCTAGCAACGGGGCTCCAGCTGACGACCCTCAGAGCGTCGCGTGACGGCGCCGTAGCCGATCTGCAGGAGGCGCTCCTCACCCGCGACCTGGCGGAAGTTGACCTGCTGGAGGAACTCGGCGTCGACCCGCTCGAAGCCTTCGCGGGCCCTCGCTGATGGAACATTGTCGGCGATGTGGCGAGCTTGGAGCCGCCTCAGTCCCCTGCGGTAGCCAGGTACTCGACGACGGCCTGGTGGCGGTCGGCCACGTGGGAGAGCAGGTCCTGAAGGGCGGGTTCGAACTGGATGGGATCATCCATGGCGGTATAGTCGGGCAGCTCGCCCTGTTCCCCGGTCACGAACGGGGCGATCAGGTCGTGCTCGGCCTGTAGCCTGGCCTGGACGTCATCCACGGCGAAGGGCCCGTCGATGAACACCTGCAGGGAGTCGTGATAGGCCCCACGGTAGACGGGATCATCCATCAACAAGCGGATCAGCGGCCAGTCGGACCCTACGGTGGACATGTCCAGGGGGAGGGGACTGCCCATCGCCCCCATGGTCGAACTGCTGGCCAGGGAGAGGTTGTGGTCCCAGGGTATCCACTGGAGGACGCCGTCGTTCGCCGGATCTCCGTACAGATAGTAGTTGTGAGTCATGTTGCCGTAGGTGTCCCAGTCCTGGATCGCTGTGTTGACGGCCAGCCAGTTCATGAAGCCCACCGGGTCGAAGGTCTGCTCGAACTCATTGCGCCAGGCGGCCGCATCGCCCGGGTCGGCGTGCAGCGCGGCGATGGCGTTCTCGACGTCGCTCCAGTCGGCCTCGTCCTCGTTGGTCTTCTTGGAGAACGAGTCCTCGTCGACCGGGTGGCCCTGTTCCCAGCTCGCCGCCGCGCCGTCGGGCTTGTACAGGTTGCCCCCGGTGTCCCCGAACTGCGTCGAGAACATGGGGCGTCCGGGCACCTCGGCCACCGTGTAGAGGCCGTGGTACACCGGTCCTTCACCCACGTCGATGTACACCCGATAGAACGCCCGCCAAGGCGTGGGTACGCCGCTGGCGCGGAACAAATCGCCGGCGACCTTGTCGCGAAGATAGGACGCATCCATCCCGTTGTTGGTGAACACGACGCGCTTGAAACCATGGAAGCGCTGGTCATCGACCTCCGGGTGTGTGTCCTCGAACTCGTCGAAATCCAGCTTGAATGGGAGCTTGTAGGTCCCCGACGTCCACGCGGTCTGGAGTGTGGAGTTGCCCTTGAAGCGGATGCCGACGTACCACCACTCCTTGTCCTCGAACTGCACCGTACAGGGCACCCAGACCGGATCCCGCGGGAGCAGATCCATCTCTCCTCCGCCCATGATGTCATCGGGCATACAGAGCAGCTGGCCCATCATGTTGGTGCACACGCCCTCGAACTCCATGCCCATCATGTCGCCCACGCAGGGATCCCCCTCCTCCAGGTCTTCACAGGCCTCGATCAGGCCCTCCATGTCCGGCGGTTCACCTCCGCCTGGGATCCCACCGGATCCGAACTCCCCGACCATGTCCGTCATGTCCTCGAGCATGGTCTGCCAGGCGTCCGGCTCCAGGACCAGATCGATGCGCTTCACCTGGCTCTGGTCGAAGACGACGTCGTAGTTGGGGTCGGCGTCCGGCCCGTGCGTGTCGTCCGCCCAGCCGTCGGGGTGCCCACCGCTGCCCGGGATGGGCTCCGGGTCGAGGACCACCGGTTCGCCGTCACAGGCGGGGCCGATGGCCAGCCCCACGACGAATAGACAGAAGAAAACGATTTGATTATCTGTTTTCATGGCATTTCTCGATTTCAGTGCTCCATGAATGGGCACTCGACTACTGGGGTGGGCCGGCCGCGAGGCAGCAGACTGGGGTGTTTGACGGGCAACCGATCAACGGGAATCCCTCACCCCCCGGAGGAGGATCCCCTTCACACTCGTCTTCGGACGCGGCACAGGTCCCCATCAACACCGCCTGGCACTGGTCCGTGCCGATGCAGCAGGTCATGCCCGCGTCACAGGTGCCGGTGCCGTCCTCTTCGTTGGATCCCCCCTCGCACGATCCCGGGTCCTGGGAACAGGTTCCGGACAGCTCGATGGAAAACTCCGCGGGTCCAAAGGTGACCGTGCATGGGTCGCCACCGGCATTTCCGGTGTCGTCGTCTCCGGCATCGTCATCGGAGGCGTCATCATCGCCCGTGTCGTCTTCCCCGGCGTCATCGTGCCCGGCGTCATCGTCCCCGGCGTCATCGTCACCGGTGTCGTCGTCCACGACGTTCGTCGTGTCATCGTCCTCGGCTTCGTTGCACGAGATCATCAGCGCCAGGGGGAGCGCCAGCAGCAACGATAACCTCGGGGTGAACCTGCCGCTGAACCTGGCCGTCGAACGTGAGATGTAGCGGGCACAACAAACCATGGGACCTCCAGATCTGAGTGGATGGTGGACGGCTAGAACAACTGGCCATGACCGAGGGGCCGGGCATGTCCTCTGTTTACAAATATGTTCGAGACATCCAAACGTGGAGTTGCAAACAACAAATGGTGATATGCGGCAGGGGGGGGACTGCCCGTGAAGGGGGGAGGGAGGGGGTCGTCAGGGACAAGCGGACGTCGTCACGACGTCAGACGCCTGCAGTTCACCCGTATCCAGATCAAACGCCATCGTCAGGTCGTCCTCGGTGCGGCCCACATCGACGGTGATCCACTCTTCGAGGGACTCGCCCGGCTCCATGCCGCTGGTCTTGCCGTAGAAGGCGTGGGTGTCCTCGTCGTACTTGCCCCTCATGGACGACTCGACAAAGGCCACGTCCTGGGGCAGCGTGACGCGCAACTCGCCGCGGCCGATGGACTCCCGTTCGCTACGGTTGGCGATATCGATGGCGTAGGACAGCTCCTCGCCGGAGTCGTAGCACTCCTCCCTGGCCTCGCCGCGCATGTTCAGCGGGTACTGCTCGTTGAAGTACCCATCGCAGTACAGCTCCAGCTCCCACGGGGAGATCAGGCCCTCGAGGATGACGATCTCGTCCACCGCACCCTTGAAGTACTGGTCGCCCGAATGGGTGAACTCGGCGTGGCCGATGTGCACGGGATCATCGTTGAATCGATGGGAGGCCATGTTGCCGAAGGTGTAGACCGGCTGGCCGTTGTAGTAGGTGGTGGTGGTCGATTCGGCCTCGGAGACGGACACGGCCAGGCAGAAGGACTCACCGGTGGGCACGGGGCCCGTCGAGACGATGGACGAGTAGTTGCCGTACTGGCTCTGGTGGGCGTAGGCGGCGTAGCCGGCCCAGTAGTTGGCCGTGGCCTCGTTGATGTACAGGGTGTAGTTGCCGTAGTTGGGGCCCTTGGAAATGACGTAGTTGGTCTGGGCGTGATGGGGGACCTCCAGCACCGCCACCATGGTGTACTCGGCGACCTCGAACACCTCCTCGTCGATGAGCTCCACGAAGTCATCCACGCCGTCGAGCTCCAGGGCCGAGTTGGGGTTGCCCCACTGGTCGTCCACGTAGGTAGGGGTGCCGCCGTGGAAGATACCGTCGTGGCCGTTGCCGCTGTAGTCCTTGGTGTCCCCCTCGAAGGGCAGGTAGGCGATGGGGCCGGTGGGGGCAGGTAGCGGCTCCACCAGCAGGTTGTGCACGATCCAGCCGCGCTCGCCCATCTCGTCTTCCAGCTCGATATCGATGGTGTAGAGCCCGGGCTGGGTCGGGGTGCCGCTGATGCGGACCCAGTGCTGCCCGTACAGGCCCTCCTCGTTGTTCCAGCCGCGGGGGTCCTCCAGGACGTGCCATCCTATGCCCTGCGGTAGGCCCGACACCTGCCCGGTCAAGGGGCGCAGTCCGCCGGCGACGTGCAGCCAGAGCTCGTAGTTGTGGTTGACGTACGCGCTGGGCAGGTATGACTCCAGCGGGCTCAAGGGCATGGGGTCGTCGATCCCCGGCGCGGCCCCCTGGTAATAGCCGTCGAGTTCCATCGGCTCGATGTCGATGTAGATGTCGCCGACGTTGCGGACCAGGCCCTGGTACACCGGCTGGGCCGCCACGGTGAACTCGGTGAAGTTGTCGGTCTGGAAATCGATCCAGGGGTAGAAGGGGAGCAGCCACACCGAGCCGCGGATGCTGTGCCCCTGCAGGAAGTGCAGCTCGTAGTCACCCTCTTCGAGCCCGGGGATCAGGAACCTGCCATCGTCATCCGGGTCGCCGGAATAGCGGGACACGTGGGGGACGCCGTCGGCGGTGTTGACGGCCACGACGTTGACACCGAACACCGGCTCGCCCGTGTCCACCTCCAGCAGGCGCCCGGAGATGCCGCCGCTCACATCCCACAGGTCCAATGCCGGGTCGGGGTAGGCGTAGGAGATGGCGGCCACGTCGTCGGGATCGAGGGCCGGGTTGTTGGCCTTCCACAGCATCAGTGGGAGTGTGTCCCAGTCGAACGCATTCTCGGTGATGGACGAATGCTCCAGCCCCAGGGCGTGGCCCACCTCGTGGGCGGTGACACCGATGATGTCAAGGCTCGGATTGTCCGCCACGCAGCCCAGCCATTCGCCGGGGCTGCCGCCCATGGGGGGCGTCGCGCCGCCGGAGGTCAGATCCGCGGCGTTGGCCACGGTGATCTGGAGTTGGTGCGGAGCGATGGCCGGCTTGGCAGGGCCGTAATCGATGGACTGGATGGCGAAGGCTATCTCGGACGTGGGTACGTCCTCCCACAACAGGAGGCCGGTCTGGATATCGGCCATGACTCGCGCCTCGTCTGCTGGGTCGACACCGGGCTTGACCCAGATCCGCACCTCGATAGGGGAGGCGGTGATGGCAGGATCGACTAGCTCGTCGAAGTAGCTGAAGGCCGCCGCCGGGGTGCCCATCCCGCAGGATAGGCCGGCGGCGATGATCGCGGCGATGGTCGTAGATTTCAGGATTTGCATGGCAATAGACCTCCGGATAGTGGGTTTACCGGAGGGCTACACAACGGCAGCAGCAGACCTTACATGAAGCCTCCTGAAGTTCTGAGGGCGTCCACTCGGAGACACCCTGATCCGAAGTACGGGCTAGTCGATACCGCTATGATGACTACACGGGTCGCCTACCGTCTCGTTCCAGGAAGGATCACTGGATGACCACCGTTGTCCGCTGTGCCCCGCTGGCGCTCATGCTGGTTGTTGGGTTCCCTGGCCCGGCCGCGCCCTCTACCGCGGCCGGTGAAACAACCGTTTTTCTCCAAGGCGAGCAGAGCCAATGGGCGGAGAC
>CAZDDH010000141.1:0-22602 GCA_964504165.1 uncultured Rickettsiales bacterium
GCGCTCAGCGATTCCCCGCCGCCAGCACCACCACCGCACCCAAATTGAGCAGGGCCAGCAGCCCCAGTACGGCCGGGACGCCCAGCACCGGGAACAGCAGAGCGCTGGCGGCCAGGGAGGCGACGGCCGCCCCGGCCAGGTCCACGGCGTAGAGCCCCCCGGCCCCTGCCGGCCGGCCATGAACCGCGCTGGCAAAATGCACACCGGCCAGCAGCCCCACCGCTGCCGTTACCAGGGCGAAGAGCAGCTCCAGAGCAGCCGGTGCGTGGGCCACCCCCGCCTTCGATGACAGCACCCACAGGGCCGCGCACAGGACACCGAGCAGACCCTGAGCGATCAGCAGGGTTCCGGGGCCAGGGCGGGGCCGGCCTCGGGCCACGGCGTAGGCGCCCAGCGCCAGCCCGGCCATGTAGGCAGCGATGAGGACCCCCACCCGGGCGAACAGGTTCCCGAAGGCCACCTGATACCCCAGGATCAGAGCCACCTCCGCCACGATCCCGGTGGCCCCGGCCACGGCCACGGCGGCGGGGATGGTCATCCGGCGGGCAGCGGGGGCGAGGGGGCCAGCGCGGGTGGCCGCGGCATGCAGCAGGAACCCCACCGCGATCCACAGGACGATCCAACCGGGGCGCAGCTTCTCCAGCCGCTGGTACAGGTTCAGCAGCCGGGGGGAGCTGACCGCCGCCCCCAGCATGGCGTCGTGGAAGTAGCAGATGGGGATCAGGTCGCGGTTGCGCTCGCCGGTGGCGGCCTGGTCCAGGACCTGCCCCAGGTGGTCGATGGGCATGGCCCCCAGGTCAAAACGGAGCAAGGCCGGGGTGACGTACCGCGTGCCCATCTCCCGCGCCTCCAGGCGCTGGGAAAGGACTGCCGCGTCGCGGATCAGCTGCCCATCCTCCCCGGCTCCCAGCAGCCGGATCTCCGCCCCCGGTAAAGCCAGCACAACCTCGAAGACGGAAGCCATGGTCTCCCGCACGGAAGCGACGTAACGGGCCTGCACCGGCCCCAGCATGTGGGGCGAGCCGTCCACCCCCACCGAGGCCAGCCCACCGGGGGCCAGCGCCCCACGCACCTGGGTGAAGAACTCCACGGTGTAGAAGCGGTTGAGCTGGGCGTTGTGGGGGTCGGGCAGGCGCCACAGGACCACGTCGTAGCGTTCGTCGTTGCGGCGGAGCCAGGCCCGACCGTCCGTGTGGAGCACGCGCACCCGCGGATCGTCCAGCGCCGCGATGACCGGCCCGGGCAGGTGCTGCCTGGCGAGCTCGACCAGCTGGGCGTCCAGCTCCACCACGTCCACCCGCTCCACGCCCGGGTGGCGCAACACCTCGGGCAAGGATCCGTCCACCGCCCCTCCCAGCAGCAGGACCCGGCGCGGGGACGCGTGCTGGAGCATGGAAGGATGAACGGCGCGCTCCACCGTCTCGTCGTCCGGGACGACGAAGGACCAGCTGCCGTCCAGGTACACGTCCAGCTGCTCGCCGTCCCGTCTCAGATCGATGCGGGCGTGGACCGAATCCTCCGTGGCGACCCACTCGCCGCCCAACGGCGGCGGCCCCTCCACGCCGCGGGCCAGCAATCCCGCGACGATGGGGAGCAGCAACGCCAGCGCCGCCACGGCGCGGAACCGCGGCCCGGCGCTGCTCCACAAGCCACAGGCCATCACCGCAAGGAGGGACGCCACGGCCAGCAGCGCCACAGCCCCCGGTACGCGGGTCACCAGCAGCAGGCTGAACACCAGCCCCGCCGCGGCAAAACCCGCCGCCTCCAGGCCGAAGGTCCGGGCCACGGCACCTCCTCGTCCCGGGGCCAGCGTCCGGCACAGCAGGGGAAAGACCAGGCCCAGCGCCAGGCACGGCGGCACGAAGGCCACTGCCGCGACGGCCAGCTGCTGGCCAAGGCCCAGGGCCTCACCGGCGGCCGTGCCCAGATGCCCTCGCGCCGCGTGCAGGAGGGCCGGCGCGGTGGGCAGAGCCACCGCCGAAACCGCCAGGGAGATGGCCGTCCAGCGAGCCGTCGTCCCCTCCCCTGGCCGGCCCAGACGCAACGAAATCCCCCCCAACCCGCTCCCCGCCGCCGTGCCCATCATCCAGCAGGTCAACGCCAACCCCAGGGCCAGCTCGTTGCCGCCGCTGATGACCATCAGCTCCCGCAGCAGCACCACCTGGCCCACGGCCGCCGCGACGCCGGTGGCGATGGCACCAGCCACCGCCCAGCGGATAGCCCCTCCCGTAGGGTTCGCCTGGGATTCTTCCGAGGTCATCTCTCCTTGCCAGCCCGCGTGTGTCATCCGGATGGTTGCAGCAACAGGGAGCATGGCTATCTTAGAGGTTCGTTCCAACGTTGAGGGAGTGTGAAACCGATGACCGATGTCGTGGTGACCCAGGATATTCCGGCCCCGGCGCTGCCCATGCTGCGCGAAGCCTTTACCAACGTCCGCCAGCTGGGGGTGGCCACCGCTCCGACCCGCGGGGAGATCCTGGCCGCCGTGCCGGGCTGCCGCGCGCTGGTGACTCTGCTCAACGAACCGGTGGATACAGAACTACTGGACGCGGCCGGCGACGATCTCCGCATCGTGGCCAACTACGCCGTGGGCTACGACAACATCGACGTGGCGGCCGCCACCGAGCGGGGCATCGCCGTGGCCAACACCCCCGGCGTGCTCACCGACTCGTCGGCGGAGCTGGCCATCGCCCTGTTGCTGGCGGCGTCCCGCCGCGTCATAGAGGGGGACCGCATGATGCGCGAGGGGGCGTTCACCGGCTGGGCGCCCAAGCTGCTGCGGGGCACCCTGCTGCGGGGCAAGACCTTCGGCATCATCGGCGCCGGGCGCATCGGCCAGGCCACGGCGCGCATCGCCGCCGGCTTCGGCATGCAGCTGGCCTACACCTCCCGACGGGCCTACCCGGATTTCGAGGCGGAGACGGGCGCACGCCGGTTGGAGCTCGATGATCTGCTGGCCGAGGCCGACGTGGTCAGCCTGCACATGCCATTGACCCCCCAGACCCGCCACCTCATCGGCAAGGACCAGCTGGCCCGGATGCGCAGCAGCGCCATCCTGATCAACACGGCCCGCGGGCCGGTGGTGGACGAGGATGCGCTGGTGCAGGCGCTGCGGGGCGGGGCCATCGCCTCGGCCGGGCTGGACGTCTTCGAGCGGGAGCCGGCGCTGGCCCAAGGCCTGGCCGAGCTACCCAACGTGGTGCTGCTGCCCCATCTGGGTTCGGCCACCATGGAGAGCCGCGCGCAGATGGCCGAACTCACTGCCAACGCCGTGATCGACGTACTATCAGGTCGCCAGCCCTCCAACCTGGTCAATCCCGAGGTCTGGGATCACCGGCGTCAATGAGGGCCCCGTGCCTCGCGAGGAGAACATGATGGAGAAGATGGCCGTCATCGGTGCAGGCGCCTTCGGGACCGCCCTGAGTCAGATTATGGTGGATAGCGGCTCCGAGCCGACGTTGTGGGTACGGGAGCCGGACCTGAGCCGCACCATCGAAGAGACCCGCGTCAACGAGATGTTCATGCCCGGCTACGAGCTGCCCGCCGGGATCACCCCCACGAGCGATCTGGAGCAGGCCGTCCGCGGCAAGCAGCTGGTGGTCATCGCGGTGCCGACGGCCTATCTGCGCCAGGTGATGGCCGACGCCGCCCCCCACCTGGAACGGGACTGCGTCCTGCTGACGGTCAGCAAGGGCATCGAGGTGGACAGCGGCCTGACGATGGCAGACGTGCTGCGGGAGATCCTGCCGCTCCCGCTGCACCGCAACTTGGCCTTCCTGTCCGGCCCGAGCTTCGCCAGCGAGCTGATGAAGCGCCACCCCACGACCGTGTCCGTGGCGGCGCAGGATCTGTCCCTGGCGGAGCGGGTGCAGCAGGCGGTGGCGACGCGCTACTTCCGCATCTACACCACCACTGACGTCATCGGTGTCGAGGTAGGCGGCGCGGTGAAGAACGTGATGGCCATCGCCACGGGCATGGTGGACGGGCTGGGCTTCGGCCACAACACGCGGGCGGCCCTGATCACCCGTGGGCTGGCCGAGATCACCCGCCTGGGAGTGCGCATGGGCGCCAATCCCCTCACCTTCGCCGGCCTGGCCGGGATGGGGGACCTGGTGCTCACCTGCACCGGCGATCTGAGCCGCAACCGCCAGGTGGGCCTGGCCCTGGGGCAGGGCCGCAAGCTCGACGATATCCTCGGCGAGATGAACCATGTCGCCGAGGGGGTGCGGACCACGCGCTCGGTCTATGAACTGAGCCGATCGCTCGGGGTCGAGATGCCCATCGTCGATCAGATCTACGCCATCCTTTACCGGAACAAGGACCTGGACACGGCAGCCAATGATCTGATGACGCGCACCCCAAAACACGAGCTCGGCTGACGGCAGGAACGCTGAACTTTGCACGCCACTTGACGTGAGTAATCCATAGGGCTATTTGGGAGTTCCGCTCGCGCTGAGGCGGGCTGAACAAGGAGTACATATCATGGCCCTGGTCATCGACCCCGACGAGTGCACCGCCTGTGGCGTGTGCGAGCCCGAATGCCCCCGCGAAGCCATCACCGAAGGCGACGACGTCTTCGAGATCGACAAAGACCTCTGCACCGAGTGTGAAGAAGAAGGCGACGCCATGTGCGTGGCCGTCTGCCCCGTGGACTGCATCGCCAAGCCCGAGTAACGCCCTTTTGATGTGACGAGAGTCCGCCGGCTACCAGGCCGGCGCTCTCATCACGTCGGGTGACCTCGCCGTTCAGGTGGGGTGGCTAGCTACCGCTATCGTCGGACCCGGAATCCACCGGCTCGTTGCCCGTGGTGAACGTGATATCGATGAGCGTGACCGTTTGCTCGTCCCCCTCCTCGAAGCAAAACCAGCCCGCCTCGAAGTGGTACGTCTGGTACGGCTCCAAGGGGTAGTGGCTCACCACCTGCGGCCCCTCCGCCTCCCAGTGGTCCGTCGTGATGGCGTTGCCCCAGTCGTCCCGTAACCCTTGATATGCATCCGGCGGACGGTAGTTCCACTCGAAGACCACCGGGTCGAGGGGATTCATATCGGTCGCCCCATCCTGGGGATCGACCATCGTGAAGGTGTAGCCGTCGCACGCACCGTCACCCGGATCCGTATCGTCGTCCGACAGATCGTCATCGTCGTCGCCCTGTGGGTCCGTCGTGTCGTCGTCGTCATCGAGAATGAGGTCCCCGCCCGTGTCGCAGCCGGCGACGAGAAGGATGCCAAGTAGCGCCAGGGCTACATAGAAGCGGATCATGCTGAGCTGCCTTTCTGTGCGCACGGTGATGGAGACAAGCAATCGGTGGGCCAGACTTCCGTGCAACTTCGCACCCCACCGTTGGCATGGCACTCAAATGAACGATCATTCAGTTTGCCATCGACAGGCCAGCGATCTCCGTGGCATCCTCCCGGCACCTACGGAGGGAGAGAAGCAAAGTGACCATTTACGGCGGCGGATTCATGGGGCCCATCCTGGATGTGGACCTCACCACGGGCCACATCGGCAACTACGAACTACCCCGCGCGGAACGCCTGGCGTTCATGGGCGGCAAGATCCTGGGTGCGCGCATCCTGTGGGACCTGCTGGAGCCCGGCGTGGACCCCCTGGGGCCAAGCAACGTGCTGGTCTTCACCGCGGGCCTGCTCAACGGCTCCAACGCCCCGTCCTCGAGCCGCTTCAACTGCTCGACGAAGAACGTCCTCACCGGTGGTGTGGCCAGCTCCAACTGCGGCGGAGACTTCGGCATCTGGCTGCGCAAGGCCGGCTATGACGGGTTGATCATCCGCGGGCGGGCCAAGGGGCCCACGCAGCTGAAGATCACCGAGGACTCGGTGGAGCTAGTGGATGCCACCGATCTGTGGGGCAAGACCACGCTCGAGGTGCAGGAAACCCTGGCCAAGAACGAACGCGAGCTGGTCATCGGGCCAGCCGGCGAAAACCTCGTCCGCTTCGCCTGCATCCTGTCCGGAGAGCGGGCGCTGGGGCGCTGCGGCGTCGGCGCCGTGATGGGCTCCAAGAACCTCAAGCTGGTCACCGCCGAGGGCAAGAAGAAGCTGCCTGTCGCCGATCCAGACAAGCTCAAGAAGGTGAACAAGAGCTGGATCAAGGAGCTCAAGGGGCATCCGGTCACCGGCGAACAGCTCCCCTCCTACGGCACCGCCGGGCTGGTCAACATCACCAACGCCACCCACACGCTGACGACCCACAACTTCAAGAAGGGCCACTGGGAACACGCCGACGACGTCAGCGGCGAGACCCTGGCCGAGACGCTGCTGGTCAAGAACGACGGCTGCCGCTCCTGCCCCATCCGTTGCGCCCGGGTTGTGGAACGCGAGGGCAAGAACATCAAGGGTCCGGAGTTCGAGACCCTGGGCATGTTCGGCCCCAGCATGGGGAACCGGGACCTCAAGAAGATCATCGAGTGGAACTACCTCTCCGACGAATTAGGGATGGACACCATCTCCCTGGGCTCCACCCTGGCTTGCGCCATGGAGCTCAAGGAGCAGGGCAAGCTGCCGGATCTGGACATTTCCTTCGACGACCACGACAAGGTCGCCAAGCTCATCGAGGACATCGCCCACCGGCGCGGGCTGGGGGACGCCATCGCCGAGGGATCCAAGCGGCTGGCCGAGTCCTGCGGGGCCCCCGAGTTGGCCATGCAGACCAAGGGCATGGAGTTTGCCGCCTACGAGCCGCGCGGCGCGGTAGGGCACGGGCTGGGCTACGCCGTGAGCAACCGCGGAGGCTGCCATATCAACGGCGGCTACCTGGTGTACTTCGAGGCCCTGGGCCAGGTGAACATGGAGCCGCTGACCCCCAAGGGCAAGCCGGCCTGGGCCATGTTCCAGCAAAACGCCTTCGAGGCGGTGAGCGCTGCGGGTAACTGCATCTTCGTCACCTACGCCTTCGTGCCACCGATGCCGCCGGCCCTGTACAACCCGACGGGGGCCTCGGCCAAGCTCACCAGCAAGGCGCTGATCGGGTCCCGGCTGGTCTTCGACCTGCAGTCCAAGCTCCGGCCAGGGGTGCTGCCGTTGCATCTGCCGGGCCTGCCCCAGTCCAAGGCCATCGAGGCCATCATCGGCCGCAAATTCCGTGCGGGGGACTTCATCGTCACGGGGGAACGGGGCTTCACGCTGGAGCGCCTGATCAACCTGCGCGAGGGGTTGATGGCCGACCAGGACACGCTGCCGCCCCGCCTCACCGACGAGCCGGAGCGCCCGGCGTTGCCCAACTCCAAGGTCCCGCTGCAAGAGATGCTGCCGGTCTATTACAAGGTGCGAGGGTGGGATCACAACGGAGTGCCCCGGGCCTCCCTGCTGCGCAAGCTGGGGCTAGATTTCGCCATCAGCACGGCCGACGAAATCCGGCAAGATCCGGCGCGCTTCCGGGCACGCAAGCGGCGCCTCGACAAGGAAGAAACCGACGCCCGGCAGCAAACGGCTGGGGTCATCGGCCCGAACGCCGGATGAGGAGCTGAGCCATGGTCACCGTCAAGTTCTACTCCCACCTCCGCAAGGTGCTGGGGACACCCGAAGCCCAGTTGGAAGCCCGCACCGTCCGCGAGCTGCTCGACGGGCTATCGGCCCGGTACGGCGAGGATTTCACCTCACGCATCGCCATCTGCAAGGTGTACGTCAACGGATCCCATGTGGGATTCAAGAAAGGACGCAGGACGAGGATCGGCCCGGATGACGAGGTGGTCATCCTGCCGCCCGTTGCCGGAGGGTAGTTGCCCGCTCACACGGGGCCGTAGAGCTGTAGAGCCACCCCCTCACCCAGGGGTGGTGATCATCTTGGAAGCGGGCTGCCTACCAGCGGTCGCCGCCGCCGCCGCCGCCACCCCAGCCGCCGCCGCCGCCCCCACCACGGCCGCCGCCGCCGCCGCCACGGCCACCGCGATAGCCGCCACCGCCACCGCCACCGCCACGGCTCTCACGCTCGCGAGCCTCGTTGACCCGCAGATTCCGCCCGTCGCAGTCCGTACCGTCGAGCGCCTTGATGGCAGCCTGGGCCGCATCCGAGGATGACATCTCCACGAACCCGAATCCCCTCGACCGACCGGTTTCGCGATCCTCGATGACCTTGGCTGACTGGACATCCCCATGGGCAGCGAACATCTCTTCCAGATCGTGCGAAGAGATGGACCAAGGCAGGTTCCCGACATAGATATTCGTACTCATCACGTTCCTCTTCTCGGCCGCCCAGATCCCTCGTCTAGGCGGCAAGTGTTAAACGGCATGGGAGGGCGGCCCGCTGCGAATCGTGGTGGACACCGGTCTGAAGCCTGGTTGGCATTCCGATTTCCAGCGCCCGACGCGCATCAAGCGCAGGTGAGGATGTCGATGACAGAAAATCGGCGATGAGTTTGAAGGCGTATTCGGACCGGAAAATTCAACCCTAATTCTGTGGGCAGCCGCTGACTGAACCCCGTGCCAACCGGATGAAAAGCGACGGCCACGCGCCGACGGATTTCACGGTCACAACGACTTTATTGGAGGCAAATGGCGTGGGTCAACCCCTATCGATTGGCATTCATCCAGTCTTCGAAGTCGGTGAAGTTGTTGCGGACGTTGGTACACGCCATCCCGAAGGCCTCGCCGACGCTCAGGTCCCCCATCTGTAAACCGGACCAGTTGACCATCGCCCGGATGGTGTTCTCGCCGTCAGACGTCGGGACGAGGAACTCCATGGAGAACAGCAGATCCATGGTCGCCGAGTCGGAGTTGGTCTCCGCCGGCTCGGGCATGTAGCCACGCATCATCATCCCCGGGTAGCCGGTCCCGCCCCAGTCCGGGATCCGGCGCAGCTGGTTGATGTAGTAGTACCAGGCCTCGGCCAGCACCGCGTCGATGGTGGCCGAGTAGCCAAAGGCGCACAGCTCCCGTTCGCCAGCCAGATACTCGTCCACCCCTTGCTGATCCACGGTCAGATAGTCCTTGAACGTGCCGGGGAACAGCTCGGCCCAGTCCGCCTGGAGCAGGGCGGCCTCGTAGTCGCTGACCGGGCCCTCCAGGATCTGCGCGTGGCCCACCGACGTGATCTCGCTGGCGTCCCCATCCAGCGTGTATAGGCTGTTGACGTCGTGCGCGTTGAGGTTGGGGAAGCGGAAGCAGTCCTCGCTGCCGCTATCCACGTAGTCCTGGATCAGATCCATCGTTCCCTGGAGCGAGGTGGCGAGGAGTTCGGGGTGCAGGTAGAAGCTGGCGTAGACACCGACCTCCTGGTCCAGGATCCCCTCCACGACGGGGATTTCCTCCGGTGGCGGTGCCTTCCGACAGCCTCCGGAAAGCATGGTCACACCGAGCATCACCAGCACCAGATTCCGCTGCCGCATCACACACCACCTGGCTCCCTGATCCGCGAGGAGGATCAGAACAAACCTCCGCCATTTGGCGCGATTTTACCACGAACGGGCGAATCACTCCTTGGGAAGGAACCACACCCGCCGGATCAGGCCATCCGTCACCTCGTAGATGGCCACCGCTCGCACGGCCTTGCCGCCCCGAGCGCCGGTGACAAGCTCCTGATCGATGACCATGTGGCCACTGACGGTACGCTGGAGGATGGTGATGGCCAGCTCAGGGCTCTTGTCGAACAGGTCGGTGTAGATGGGGCGCATCGCTTCCCGCCCGTCGGCGATGATCTCGCCGCTGGCCTGGCGGATCAGCTGAGCGTCCTCGGCATAGGTCGCCAGGAAGGCCTCGATGTCCCGGGCCCCATAGGCCTCGACCTGGTCCTGGACCACCGCCTCGGCCGAAGGCGGCAGGATCTCCGCCGGGTCCAGCACCCGTCCGCCGAGCACCACCCGATGGATGCGCTGCATGTGGGCCACGTCGGCCAACGGATCGGCCTCCAGGATCAGCAGGTCAGCGAGCTTGCCGGCTTCCACCGTGCCGAACGGCGGATCGGCGGCGAACACCATGGCAGCGTTACGGGTGGCGGCCACCAGCGCCTCGCCGGGGGTGAAGCCTGCCTCGGCCAGCAGCTCGAGCTCCCGATGGATGGCCGGCCCGTGCAGGGTGCCGATGTTGCCGGCGTCCGTGCCCGCGTTGACCCGCACACCCGCGTCCCACAGCGTCTTGACGTTGGCCGACATGGTGGGGATGCGGGTGAGCAGCTTCTGGCGGCGGGCCTCGATCTTGGCCGGGTCCACCTCCCCTTGCCCGGCCGCCATCTCGCCCCACGATCCGATGATCCACGGATCCCCCAGGCGCCGCTCCACATCACTGAGTTGCACCCGCTGGCTCAACACGTCCGCGTAGCCCTCATACACCACCAGGGTCGTGGTCAGCAGCGTGCCCTTGTCCAGCAGCAGGTCGACGAATGCCTGATCCACCGGCTGGTCGTCGATGCCATGGACCAGGATCTCGGCCCCGGCCTGGACGGCGGCCCGGGCGGTCTCCAGCTGGGTGGCGTGCACGGCCACCCGCACCCCCGCCGCGTGGGCCTCGTCGATGGTGGCCTGCACGATGGGCAGGTTTTCTTGCACGTCCCCGCTCTTGGGGAGGATGAACCAGATCTTGATCAGGTCGGGGTCGTGCTCCAGCTGGCGACGCACCAGCTCCCGGGCCCCTTCTTCCGACTCCACCTGGATGATGGGGGGATCCCCGAGGTCCAGCTGGGGTCGCGCGACGGTGGATACCAGTGGGCCGGCCACCGCCACTCGGGGCGCCAGCGGGGATTCGTCCGCCCGCGCGCGTATGTCGAAGTTCCAAAACGGCCCGCCCACGTCCACCACGGCGGTGACGCCGCTGGCCAGGTAACGCACCAGCCACTCGTCCAGCCGGGCCTGGACCATCTCGCACTCCTCCTCGTAGGAGCGCGTCCCCCGCAGGTCCACCACGTCCGGCCGCGTGTACAGACCACCGGACTGGAAGAAGTGGATGTGGGGGTCCACCAGCCCCGGGGTGACCCACAGCCCGGCCAGATCCACCACCTCGGCCTTGCGCGGGACCTTGAGCGTGGCCGCCGTCCCCACCTTCCAGATGCGATCCCCCCTGACCAGGATCACGGAGTCCGCCAGCGGTTCACCGCCGTTGCCATCCACCAAAGTGGCGCCGACGAACGCCGTCACCGGCTCCCCAGCCATCGCAGGATGGGCGGTGAGCACCGAGCACAGAAGTACGCAAACAAGCCAGTTTTTCATGGGATTCCCTCGCACCACCCCACCCAGGGGAGGCGGCGATGCCGACTCTACCAGAATCACCCCGCCGATCGCTCCAGCCACAGGGCGCTGGTCTGGTAAACTCCCGCACGGAGGTTCTCATGTCCCACCGCATGCTGGCCGTGTTGTTCTGCCTGTCTCTGCTCACCTTCGGCTGCGAGGAAGATCCGGACGACGACGACGTCGCGGGTGACGACGACAGCGGCGACGACGACGACAGCGGCGACGACGATGATGACGACGACAGCGGCGATGACGATGACGCACAGCCCATGGTCCAGGTGGCCGCTGGGGCTGCTCACAGCTGCCAGATCGAGCTGGACGGCACCATCACCTGCTGGGGGGACGACCACTACGGTCAGTGCGCGGCCCCCCAGGGGACCTTCAAGGCCATCGCCGCCGGCTGTTCCCATAACTGCGCCATCAACGACAGCGACGAGACGGTCTGCTGGGGCTGGGACACGATGGGCCAGACGGCGCCCCCCGGCGATACCTTCGTGGCCATCACGGCGGGCTGCTACTACTCCTGTGGGCTCAAGGAGGACGGTGCTGTGCTCTGCTGGGGTGCGGACGACTACGGCCAGCTCTCCGTCCCCGGGGTGACCTTCACACAGATCAGCGGCGGCGGCTGGCACGCCTGCGGCCTGACCGACGACGGCTCGGCGGTCTGCTGGGGCAAGGACGAGAACAATCAGGCTAGCCCTCCCGGCGACACCTTCAAACACGTCTCCGCTGGGGACACACACTCCTGTGGCGTCCGAGAGGATGGCTCGATGGCCTGCTGGGGCTGCACGGACCTGACCATGGAGTACGGCCAGTGCGATTCCCCCAACGGCACCTTCCAGTTCGTGGCATCGGGCGGGCAGCACAACTGTGCGATCAAGGACGACGGCCACGCGACCTGCTGGGGGTACGACGAATATGGCCAGGGCCAGGGGACGACGGGCCCCCTCACGATGATCAGCTCACACAACGATCACAACCTGGGCGTCATGCCGTCCGGCGAGGTGGTCTGCTGGGGGTACGAAAACTACTGTTCTTGATGGCCGGGAGGGGGGTTCCGTTCAACCCAATTTAGGGGTACGTGGCCGGCACCTCACCCGTCGCGTACATCGTATGTTCGAGTAACGTCCTTGCTGCTATCATCGATGCTCGTCGGTGGTCGACAGGATGGGGATTTGACCCAGTTGAGCGTGAGTAGCTCACCAGCCAGGCAGCCTTCCCGGTACCTGCAACATCTCCCTGCGCTGTTCGTCAGCATGTTGGCCGTCTGGTTCCTCATGGGCCCAGCTCTGCTTTCCCCACACAAGCGCTTGACCTGTGATGCCGAATCCGAGGCCATCGGGCACCTGTGGGGGCTACGGACCACGACCGAGGGGCTGTTCGAACACGGCCCGTTCATGCGTGTATCCCAGGACATCAACTATCCCGAGGGATACCGGGACCACCTGATGGATCCCATCAACATCGCTCTATTTGCGCCCATCTACTTCGCCACGGGTAGCGGCCCCAGAGCCATGGCGCTGGCGTGGAATGGCGTACATCTGGGCTTCATGGTGCTCGCGTGTCTGGGTTGCTGGCTGCTGGGTAGACGTTTCGTGCGCCGGCAGCCGGCCCGGATGTGGGCCCCGGCCATCTTGATCGCCGGTTTTTGCACCGCGCCGTACCTGATGGGCTATCCCTGGTCTGGGCGTACCGAGAATCTGTCCGTTCTGCTCCTACCACTCCATATGGAGATGTTGCTGCGGGCCACTCTCGACAACCCCAAGAAGTTCAAGCCCTGGCCCCTGGTAGCCGCGGGCCTGCTGCTCGGCGCGATCGCGCTGGGAGGTCTATACGCCACGTTCTTCGTGGCGCTGTTCGAGCTTCCGCTAGCCCTGTTCATCCTGTGGCGCCTGCCGCCCCAGGTGGCTCTCGGCCGGTTGGCGCTGGTAGCCGGTATCTGCATCGCACTCAATCTGCCGACGCTCTACAGTTTCCTGTGCCAGTCCTCGCATTCCGACAGCGCCTTCAACGTCAAGCTGTCCACCATCGATCCCATCCCGTCGTGCCCCATATACGAGATATTGATCCCAGGTGGACTGCTCGGTCATCGAGTCGGTTTCCACATCAAGGCCGGCCCCTACATCGGAGTCGTCTGGTTGATCCCTGTGCTGATCGCACTCGTGCGCTTCCGCAGCCGGAGAGTCCTCGGCTGGTGCCTGCTCGCCGTGTGGCTGCTGCTGTTCTCCGTCGGTGAATACCTTTCCTTCCACCATGTCCTCAGGGAAGCACCGAGGGCGATTCCAGGGCCACTGCACCTGGTCCGTCTGTTACTTCCAACCATGGGGCTGATGAACCAACCCGATCGGATCGCACAATTCGCGGCTCTTCCGATGGCCGTTGCCACCACCGTGGCCTTTGCTCACCTGACCAAGAAACGCAGCACCGCCCTGTGTGCCGGGCTGGGCCTACTGCTCGTCACCGGGATCCTCATCGACCACACGACCTTCGCGCCCCGTCGACCGTTGAACGCCCCGTGGTTCGACGCCGAGTCACCGGCCGGGTTGACCGAGTCCGTTCGCGGCCTGCCATCCGGTGCGGTCGTGTTGCTGCCGCTGGACCGCAACTACGGTCTGGTGACCAGGCCCCACGCCCAATTCCTGGTGTGGCAGCCCGAGCTGGGTCGGCCGGTTTCTTCGGCGACGAACCGTCGGGTGGACTCGACCCTCGCCTGGAGCCGTTTTTTCCAGGCGGTGACATCGGAGCAAGGCCGCATCGTACTCGCGGGCCGAGAGACGGGGCCGGTGGATTCCATGGAGGATCTGCCCCGGATCGCCGGACGGGACCTGAGGGAGCTGCGACGGCAGGGTTTTAGCGGGGTTGTGCTGGACATGACGGCCGATGAGTCGGCCGAGCTGTACCAGTTCTTGGCGTCATGTATCGGCGAGGCGACGACCCAGACCGACGATGTCGCAACCTGGGATCTGGTACGGATGGGGGTAGAACCCTCCACCGAACCGCTACGCTCGGGCCGCCCTCCCGAAGATCTGGGGCTCATAAGCGGGGAATACGCGCGGTAGCAGGCCGGGGATGGCCACGAACACTTACCGGTAATGCGTGAGCCGGGGATCCTCCGAAGATAGCGGGATCTGGCACGTGTCCGGTACGGCGCCCCCAGCCTCGAGCGGCCAGATAACGACGCGGCTACCGCGATGTTCGGGGGGCCCCAGCAGCTGCGTGATCTGCCATTCGACCGGCGTGGCGTCACGTTGTGGCACTCTATCGAGGACGAGTACAACCGCCGTGAACCCCGCCGAAGCGAGGCGGGCTTGTTCCGAATCAGCGCAGGGGAACTGAGCCAGTCCCACGTCCAGGTATTCGTTGTAGGCCAGGACGCTGAGCTGGGCGAGCTGCCGGTCCGATGGTTGGGGACAGTGGGTCGTTGGACGCTCATGTTGCATCGACCACAGCAGGGACAGGTCCGCGACACCGAGGGATCTCGTGAAGTCCTCCTGGCTCGACTCTGCAGGCGGATGACCTGCGGGCAGTTCGAGCACCGCACCAGCGTCGAGCGAGGACAACGAGCTGGATAGTTCGGGCGGTATCGCCGTATGGAATGATGCCGGTTCGAGGGGCCGCCAGAGCAGGCCCTCGATCACGATCAGTCCAGTTAGTACCAGGGCCAGATTGGGACCGGCGCGGGGCCAACGCCGGACGACCACATCGGCCGCATGGGCTGCCGCGAGGGCAAGGGGAAACGCCGCGACGAGACCCATGCGGTTCCAGTTGCCGATGTTGTTGACCGGCGGGATGAGGCACAGGCCGGTCGTCACCAGGTTCTGGAACACCCGGACCTCTCCACCCCAACTCAGGGAAACCGTGGGCCCGCACGCCAGGATCATCAGGAGGCCGCCCAGCGCCAGCCAGGGCAATGCCTTGCGGGGCCTCCATATCGCCCCCAGAAGCGCGGCCAGGAACAGCGCGTGGCTCGTATACGGAGCAACCTCGATACCGCGATTCATCAGGCGATCCGGGATGAACAGACAGAGGTTTTCCAGGGGCAATGCGCGGAAAGAAGGCTCGTTCCAGGGGGTCGGCGCGGAGCGATGCAGCCACCAGGGATCGGTGTTCAGGTGAACCCACAATACCGGGAGCGTCATCAACAGTGCGGGCGCTGCCACCTGGGCCAGACGAATACCGCGGGTCCTCCACCCGGGCAGCTGCCGGCAGAGAACCAGCGCCAGGGGGATCTCGAGCGCCGCGATCCAGAAGGCCACGACCCAGCCTGAGTTGGCCAGCAGCCCCAGCGTGAGGGCGGCGCCGATCGTGTCACGTGGCCTCCGGCCAGGCTTCAGGTGATCCACGAGGAAGGACAGGTGCAGGGGATACCAGGCGGCGGCCAGATATTCGCTCCGCCCCGCCAGTGATCCGTTGAGCAGGTAGGGCGCACACAAGGTGGCCGCGAGGGCCACCAGAGGGGCAACACCCGGCCCTACCAACCGCCGGGCGAGGCGCCAGCCCCCGAGTGCGGCCAGCACCAACGTGAGGGCGTGGATCAGATTCCAGGCCATGGCCGCGGCAACGGGGCCGCGCCCGCCAATGGTCCATACGGGCCAGAAGACCAGCAGGTTGATGGGATCGAGGAGTTCCCGGTCAAAACCAGCAGGATAGTTGACGTCGGCAACCCGTTTGAAGGGTCCGTGGGTCCACAGCTCGTCCGCGGTGACCCACAGGCCCCACAGGTGGCACGCTCCCTCACCAGCGGGGTCCCCCAGAGCCGCATCCCACCCATGGCCGATCACCGGGGATAGCGTCACGAGCACGACCGTTGCCGTGATGGCAACGGCCGGGATCGATAGCCATCGATTCAGCTTCCTCTTGCGCATGCTCTGGGGGGCAATTTTGCCCGAACACCCGGGCTGAGGCCAGTCAAGGTCCAGAAGGTCCGCGCGACGATCCCGGCAGGCCTCCCGGCGGGCCGGCAGGTACGGCGACGGGCTGTTCGAGGGGCTGGATAGGCCAGACCATGACATCCGAGGTCTCGAAGGCCGGTTGCCCCCAAAGCAGCATCAGCACCCGCCGGTACTCCACCTTCTGGTCGCCAAACACGTATTTATCGTGGCAGGCGCCGTCCACGACCACCCAGCGGAAGCCATCGTCGATCAGCGCCTGTACGTCCCCGGGGAGGATCGCGGCAGGCATGGCTGTGTCCCCCACGACGTGAGCAAGGGCCAGCAGCAAGGTGTTGCCCTCCACATAGTCCACGAATCCCGGCGGCAGGTGGTCCCGGATGTGATCCCCGTTGCCGCTGAGCATCGGGAGCCCGTGGCGCGTCTGTAGAGCCAGGTTGTGGCGGCTGGCGTTGGTGTCCCCCAGCACGGGGGTCGTCACCAGCGCGCCG
Organism: uncultured Rickettsiales bacterium; assembly: GCA_964504165.1. Taxonomy (GTDB): domain Bacteria; phylum Myxococcota_A; class UBA796; order UBA9615; family CAYRNR01; genus CAZDDH01. The sequence goes on from CAZDDH010000141.1 coordinate 16,555, forward strand.
TCGAGAGCGCCGTATACCTCCTCGGCATGCGGGGGAAACTCGGTGGCCGCGATGGGTATCCAGGTGGACCTGAACACCAGATCCAGGATCAGCAGGCCCGCTGCTGCCACGGCGACGAGCCGGATTCGGCCGCCGCTGATGGAGGCCAGATAATCGAAACCACGGGCCGAGAGCACGACCAGTCCCAGCAGGCAGATGGGCATGGCCCGCGCGGGCCACCAAAGGCGTTCGAAGAAAGGCAGGTGGTGATGCAGGGCCAGGAACGGGAGCGGGATCCCCGAGGGATCACCACGGTAGTCGTTGAGGTAGGGACCGAGGGTCAGCACGTAGCCGATGGCAAAAACGGCCGCCCACCGCCACCGGGACGATTTGCCCCTGGCGACGAGCCCGGCCCCGGCCAGCAGCAGGACCATCAACGCCACACGAAGATCCAGGTCATTGTAGAGCGCCTGCGCGATGGGCCAACCCGGCCACTTCCCCTCGTGAGTCGCCATGTACAGATTGAACTGATCGGCGCCAAATCTGCCGTCCGTCAGCGTGGCATCGAGTTGGCGTTGTGTGCCTGGCAGCTCGCCGTAGCTCAGTCCCTGGGAGATCACCAGCGGCAGGCAACAGGCCAGGCCCACCGCGGCCGCTGCGCTGATCCGTATCCACCGCGCCCGGTCCCACTGGCGTACCGTCGCCAGGACCAGCGGAATGGCTCCAATCACGAGGAACAACCCGTAATACCAGTACCCCAGGGCAGTGGCCGCGAACGCAATTCCCGTGCCGGCGACCCACCACCAGCTCCGCTCTCCGCGGCTCAGACGGTATAGACCCACGAAGGCCACGAACATGGGCAACAGCATCGCCTGGGTCAGGCGGCCTTCCGTGACTTGCCGGGCCAGGTAGTTGGACGTCTCCAGGCCGACGCCGGCGGCCATGGCCCCCACCCACGACGCGCCTACCTGCCGCGCGAGCCAATAGGCTCCAAACGCGCTCGTGATCAGCGTCAGCGTCGCGAACAGGTTGTAGCCCAGACGGGGGCCCGCGATGAGCACCAGCGGGCTGGCAAGCAGGGCATCCAGCAGGTTGTGCATGAACAACTGGCGCTGGCCGACGGGATAAAAGGCGTCCGTCGAGACAAAAGGTGTCTGGCCCCGCAGCAACGATTCAACGGTCCACCAGTACCCCCACAAGGTGGCGGCCCAGTCCGCAAAAACGGTCTCGCCGATGAGACGGCCCGAGCCGAGATACGCCTGCGCCGTGAGCGCGAATCCCACAGCGGTGAAAATCAGCGCCGGTATCGCGCCCCGTCTGGCGGTGGCGATGATCTGTGTGCGGTCCAACACTCAGAAGTTCTCGTCGGTCATCGTGCCGTAATCGGGCACGACCCGTGGTTCGTCGATGGGGAGGATGGGCCACGCCTCGACACCATCCCCTTCGTGGGCTATCGGCCCCCACATCAGGCCGAGGAACCGGCGGTAGTTTTCCGATTGGTACTCGGCGTGCACGGGGTTCTGGCATCGATCGTCCACGACTACCCAGCGGAATCCGTCGTCCAGTAGGGCCTGCACGTCATCGGGGGTCACCTCCTCCGGGCGCGTGGCCCCCCCCGCGATCCAGGCCAGCGCCTGTAGCAGCGTGTTGCCCAGCACATAGTCCTCGAACCCGGGGGGCAGGTGGGACCTGAGATGATCGCCGTTCCCGCTGAGGATCGGCAGGCCATGGTTGACCTGCAGCCACAGATTGAAGCGGCTGGGGTTGGCGTCCCCAAAAACCGGAGTCGTGATCAGAGCACCATCCAGCAGGGAATAGACGTCTTCGTCGTAGTGGGGGAGGGTCCCGGACCGATATCCCCCGGCGTTCGAGCGCAAGAGAATTTCGGCCAAGAGCGTGCCCACGGCGAGTGCGAGCAAGACGGAGCGTTTGACCTTCAGCATGGCGACGCTGCGGTCGAATCCCAGGGCCGCGAGCACGCTCAGCCCGGCGAGGAAGACCGGGATGGCCCGGGCAGGCCACCACATGCGCTCGAAGAACGGCACGCCGTGGTGTAGCAGCAAGAACGGCATCGGGATCCGGGTTGGCTGGCCGGGCGTGATGATCAGGAACGGGCCGAGGGCCAGCACGTAACCGATGGCCGCCATGGCGGCCCACCGCCACCGGGACTGCCCGCCCCGCTTGAACAGCCCGATGGCCGCCAACAACAGGATCAACAGGGCGACCCATCGTTCCCCGTCACTGGGGCCTCCTCGGGTCAGGGGCCAACCCACCCACTGGGCGTCATTGTTGGCCATGTAAAGGTTGTGGTCGTCTTCCCCGAATCGTTCCGAGATCAGATTGGCGTCGAGCTGCCGCTCGACCCCGGGCAGGCTTCTATACTGATGAGCCAAGCTGACCACGAACGGAAGGCAGAGCAGGAGCCCGATGGCCCCGGCAACGAGCACTCGCAGCGCCCGCGCACGATCCCAGCGGCGGATGGTCGCCAGGATCAGCGGTACCGCGGCCAGCAGGAGGAACAGGCCGTAGTACCAGTAGGCCAGCGCGGTGGCCGCGAAGGCCAGGCCGGTGCCCACCACCCACCACCGGCTCTGCTCACCGCGGCAGAGGCGCAGCAGCCCCACTAGGGCCAGCAGGGTGGGCAACAACAGGGCCTGGGAGATGCGGCCCTCCATGATCTCGGTGCTCACGTAGCTCGAGGTTTCCAGGCTCAGGCCGGCGATCAACGCTCCCAGCCGCGAAGCACCCGCCGTCCGCGCAAGCCAGAAGCCCCCGGCAGCCGTGCTGATCAGCGTGGCCAGAGCGAACAGGTTGTAGCCCATCCGCGGCCCCGCAATCCACACCAGCGGAGCGGCAAAACCCGTATCGAGGAGGTTGTACATGAACAGGGGGCTCTGCCCGATGGGATAGTAGGTCTCGGTGGAGGCGAAGGGGCTGGTGCCGCTGAGCAGAGCCTCGCCGGTCCACCAGTAGGCCCACAGCGTGGTCGTCCAGTCGGCGTAACGTGTGTCGCTGACGATCAGGTCGGGGCCCACCAGCGCGCGCCAGTAGAACGCCGACGCCACGACCGAGAAGACCACCAGAGGCAGAACAGCGGGTTTGAACCCAGCTGCGATCCGATCGGTGATCCTGTTCATCCCATGTTCACGCTACGGAGAACCCCGGCGGGACCAGAGCCAGGGGGCCCCACATCCTCTCGAGCACGGAGGATACCAAAGGGGCCACGGCACCCCAACTCATCAACCCACTTGATCCGCCCCTGAGCGGACCCGCCCCGGGGTACCCGAAGTTTCGCCTCCCCGCCCAGCCCACCTCACCAATGGTGACGCAGGCGTTCGGGTATGCGGTGGGTATGCATCGGCGTGCCACCCGAGGCATACCCTGCTCACGCGGCGCTGACGCCCTGAATCACGAATCCCAAAAGGCACATCATGGGCATCCCAAACTCTTCTTCGATTCGACGGCTCCTCACCTCATCACTGGCACTATCCCTGCCGATGTGGGCGGGTTCCGCGTGCGTGACCCCAGCCGGCGGCAGCGATTTAGCGTGGATTGAGGAGGTCACCGGCGAGTGGCCCGAGGACTGTGATCCCACCGTCGGTGACGAGGGCATCGACGCAGCCACCGGGACGTTCACGGTGACAGACGGCGAGACCACCTTGGGATCATTCCATGCCCGGGGAGATGCCATGTATTCCAATGGGATCCAGACGCTCAACGGATCTCTGAGCGGCTGCAGGCTCGATGACAACGGCCTCATCGACCTCTCCGTTTCGTTGCTCTACGTCGTCGACGGGGACGAAGGTACGGGATGGATCAGCTTTCACGAGGTCCTCGATGAGCACCCGTACTCCAATGCTCGCGGCAACATGCTCGACGGCGAGGGGCACTTTGGCCCACAAAACGAGCTGTACACGTTCGAAGATGGGGACATGCACATTCAATCCTCCTTATCGGATGATTCTGGGGTCGCCGGGACGGCCTTCGTCACCGGGCAGGTGGCCGTGACGGTGGAATTTGACCTGAGCTGGTAGATAGGGTGAGGGCGTACCTTGCCTGGGTAGAATGCGACGTCCGTTTTCTTTGTGATTGGGGTGCCATGAACTCACGTCAGCTGACCCTCGCCATCCATATTGGCCTCTTCTTGAGTTCAATCTACGCCGCGCCTCAGCCGGGGCTTGCCGCGGACGGCAATGGCACCGATGCCCTGGGTGCTGGCGTCGCACTGACCGCGACCGGTGCCGGCGTGGTCGCCACATCGACGGCCCTGCACGTGGGTTTTCTGGAACACGAAGACGGCGATCTGATGTCCCTCAGCGCCCCCCCCCTTTTTGCCACAGGTATACCGCTGTTGATTGCTGGCACGATCGTACGCAGCACGGCGGACCTCGTGACCGACGATCCGCGAGAAGCCCGCGCCTGGGCCCTGCACATCACCGCGCGGGTGACCGTGGTCCCAAGCCTGATCACGGGCCTGAGTTTCGGGACCGTCGCCTTGGGTTCCGCGCTCGCCATGGCCACCCCTGGTGCGTGGCATTGGGGGTACAACGCTTCATGGGCGTCGGCTGCCGCGCCCGCACTCGCGTTGTCCATGCAGGCCACAGCCACGATCCTCGCGATCCGCGGCGAACGCGCGCGCCGTCAACTCGACGGCCGCCAGCTGTTGGACGTTGACGAGCCCGGCGATCTGTTGCGCATGGCGGGTTTCGCGACCTTTATCCCCGGCATCGTGTTGATGGCCAGCTCGGCACCCATGCTGACGGTCTATGATTTCGGTCTGGCCCCCACCGTGCTGATCCTCGGCGGAGTGGATATCATCATCGGAATCGTCTTGATCGCAGCGGGGAACGCCGAAGAAGCACGTGCGCCCAAGCTCTCCCGGTCCACCGCGGCTCGGCACCCCGCACCCCAGCTGCGCGCACTGATTCCGAATCTGGACCCTCGGACGGAGACCGCCGGCGCCTCTCTGCTATTTGTGTTTTAGACGCGCAAAAAAGGCGCCATGGTTCTTGGTTCGGCTGGCCCTCGGGCGGATACCTCAACCGAAGTTTTTGTCCGGTTTGAGCGCCGCCATTGCCGATAGGTTTGTTTCAAGGGGAACAAGGTCCAAACAGAGGGAGGTCTCGGACATGTCTGTATTCCGGTGTGGTTTGGTGGTCATGTGTGCCGTTGTCTTCGGAAGTATCACGGCCTGCAACTGGGCAGGCGATGGCACGACGGATGGGGATACCCAGGTTATCGGGGACCCCACTGTGGTCGGTGAAAAGTTGGGCGCCGCACCGAATCTGGAGGCGGCGAGATCTGTGCAGGATCCTGCACAGCTGATCACCGGGCACTGTGACGACGATGGCCGGCAGGTCGCTTTGGAGATGCTGGGCGCCCAAGGATCCCAGACGGTGACCCAGGAAGCCTGCATCCGGGCGACCCGGGACATAAAATGGATCAGGAACTTCGACACCAGCCCCATCGAGGGGGTGCAGGGGGACCTGCCCAAAGCCGGCCACCTAGCAGCCTGGCAGTCGGACGCCCTCATCGTGGCCCTGGAATCGGGGGCGACCCTGGACGATATCGCCGCACTCAACGAGCAGTTCGGTGGGCATGCCGTGGCTCATAGTCGCTTCTACGAGATCATCTTCGACCAGCACTACAACATGCCGGCCCTGGTCCAGGTCTATCAGCAGCACGACGCCGTGGAATACGCCGAGATCAACACGGCCATCGGCGACGGCAGCAAGTGGTACGCCACCGATGTGGATGGCTCCCATTGGCGTTGGGAGGTGGAGATCGCCTGGGGAGATTGCTCTGCAGGCTGCATCTGCACCGAGACGTATACCTTCATAGTGGACGATGGGGGTGGCGTCACCTTCGTGTCGTTCTCGGCGGAGGAGCCGGGCTGCACGGGGGGGCCGGTGGTGCACTGATAGGTTCGGCGGGAGGCGCTGAGCGGAACCGTTCGGGAAGCAGCCGGACCTGGGCCTGAAGAACCCCGACTCTGCGGTATCGTCCCCGGGTATCAGACTTGATCCGCGAGCGTACCTCCGGACCCATTCGAATCACCGGAAACCCCGA